>CALJTN010000348.1 GCA_937976175.1 uncultured Clostridiaceae bacterium
CTATTCTTTGTAGAAATAAAGAAAGAGGAGAGAAGGCTTTAATTGATATAAAAACTGAAAGTGGCAACAATGCTATAGATTTATTCATATGTGATTTAGGTAATATGTCTAGTATAAGAAAATTTGTAAAAGAGTTTAAAGTAAAATATACTAGACTTAATGTGCTCATAAATAATGCTGGTGTCATTTTACCAGGTAGGCATGAAACTAGCGATGGCCATGAGTTACAGTTTGGTGTAAATCATTTAGGGTCATTTCTTTTAACTAACTTACTTCTAGATACCATTATAAATAGTGCTCCAGCAAGAATAATAAATGTATCCTCTGGTGCTCACAAGGTTGGCAAAATACACTTTCAGGATGTAAATCTTAAGGATAATTATAACCTAATTAAAGCTTATTCTCAGTCAAAGCTATGTAACATTCTTTTTAGTTATGAACTTTCAGAAAGACTGAAGGGATCAAAAGTTACGGTAAACTGTCTTCACCCAGGAGCTGTGGCTACTGAAATGGGTATCAACAGAAAAACTGGATTTGGAGCTACAATAACCCGAATGTTAAAACCATTTTTTCAAACACCACTGGAAGGAGCTAGCACAGCTATATATTTAGCAACTTCAGAGGAGGTTTTGGGCATAACTGGAAAATATTTTTATAAGAAAAAACCAATTAAATCTTCAAAGTTATCCTATAATAAGGAGATTTCTAAAAAACTGTGGAAGCTTAGCGAAAATCTAGTAGGTCTTAATTCTGATAATTAAGAAAGAAAGAAATATGAAATAGCGCAATACATTAATGACAGTTTCTTATTAATAGACTAATAGATTGATTGTAACCTCCAATTATTGGTACGTTTCCTAAGTATGTAGTAAAGATTTAAAGTTTTTACTTTATATAATATTAATAACATTCATTGACATTAGAGCCAGTCCAAGGTTTATTATGTACTTAGATGAATTTTAATGATTCTATCAATAAATATTTAAAAGGGGAATACTATCATGAGCGGATATAACGCAGTATTAGCAAGAAATACGGAAAATGCTCCAAAAGGTATCGGTCCATATTCACAAAGTGTAGCTTACTCTCATTACAATAATCTTTCAGCTCAGTTACCTATTGATCCAAAATCTGGTGAATTGATAGCTGGTGGTGTAAAAGAGCAGGCGAAGCAGTGCTTTAAAAATATCAAGGCAATTGTAGACAGCATCGACCATGTTATGAGCGATATTGTTAGAATCACTGTATTCGTTAAGAATATCAAAGATATTGACGCTGTAGACGAAGTTTATAAAACATTCTTCTCAAGCTATGTTCCTACACGGACGATAGTGGCAGTTGCAGCTTTGCCTATGGATGCTTTGGTGCAAATTGAGGCACTTGTTTCAAACGGTGAAGGTACGATTCCAAACGCACCACAAGCAGGCGACCTCATAAAGCTTACAAATAACACGGCAAATGCGCCAACAAGTCCTCTATCTACGCAAGCTGTAGCTTTTTCTCATTACAATAATCTTTCAGCCCAATTACCTATTGATCCAAAGTCTGGAAGAGTGGTATCCGGTGGTGTAAAAGAACAGGCGACGCAGTGCTTAAAGAATATCAAGGCAATTTTAGAAAGTATCGATGTTCCTTTTGACGATATTGTTAAAATTAACATCTTCCTTAAAAACCTCTCGGATATTGAAGCCGTAAACGAAGTTTATACAACGTTTTTCCCAGACTCGGCTATCGCCAGGGCCGTAGCCTATGTCCCTGCACGGACAACAGTTGCAGCTTCAGCTTTACCTATGGATGCTTTGGTACAAATTGAAGCAGTGGTGTCACACGGAGATGGTACACCACCACAAGCTGTTGAAGACAGGCATGGACTCATCATAGAAGCAAACAATACGGAAAATGCACCAAAGAGTTCTCTATATACACAAACTGTAGCTTTTTCTCATTACAATCATATTTCAGCTCAATTACCTTTAGACCCTAAAACTGGTGAAATGGTAGTTGGTGGTGTAAAAGAGCAGGCGACGCAGTGCTTAAAAAATATCAAGGTAATTGTAGAAAGTGTGGACCACGTTATGGATGATGTGGTTAAAGTAAATATATTCCTTAAAAATATAGCAGATATTGATGCTGTAGACGAAATTTACACAACATTCTTCCCAAGTGGTGTTCCTGCACGAAGAACAGTTGGCGTATCAGCTTTACTTAAAGATGCTTTAGTCCAAATCGATGCAGTTGTATCAAACGCTGAAGGAACACCTCCAAAAGCATAACAGCCATTTGTTTGTAAATACAGGAACTATCAAAATTACTTGTTAATGCCCATAGTGAATACGAAATCGCATATGATAATTATAAAAAAGGGAGCTGAAAAAGTTTTTTAGCTCCTTTTTTTTCAATTAACACATAACAATAATTTTATAGGGTGTAGTCTGAGCTGGTATGCTCTTTGTGGTAGCACCATAGATAACAATTAGATTTCGATTTGCGAGGTTATTGCTAAAGGCTTGCCCATTTTCAAGTACTATCTGAGTACATGGGGCTATGTTTAATCTTAAATTACTATCGCTACTTACCAACTCATTGTTAAAATAGTCTACTTTCACATTTTGATATTTTGTATCTCTTGCCATAACAATTGCTCTAAATTGTGGCGGGAAAATGAGAGGGACAGGTGCATTTGTATCATAAAAACCAGTTACCATATCTCCGAGTGTAAGCATTACATGGTCTACAAAATAAGTAGTTGGAGCAACCACGAAATTAACTAAAGTCCCATATTCGTTTTCTATAGACATTAATTTATAACATCCTAAGTTCTCTCCAGTTGAATTTACCCAAAGGTCACTAATCATGGTAACTTTGCCATAAAAAGGTTGAAATCCTTCCATTCTTATACCTCGATTCTTTAATTACTATTTTAAAAACATTGGAAGCTACCAATATCTCTCAAATCCATCAGAAAAAATCTCCAAGTATTTCTACTCCACCGGAAACCTGATATGGACACTTTAAAGGGAGATCTTGAGTTAGTTATACATTGTATTATAAAATCTAATAGTATCCTCATCAATTTACATTAAATTAGCTCCTTAAAGTATTTAATATACAGTATATGGTGACTTATAGGTTTCTGTTATTTATTTTATTTTGATATCAGCTGTACTTGATACCTTTACTTTTTAACTGCTAAAACAGTATATATAGCATCATTAATTTTAGTCTTCTTCACAACTTTAAAGCCAGTTAAGGACAATGATTTTTGGAGTTCCTCTGAGCCAATACGAATGGACATTGGTGGTCCTTCTATTATCAAGTCGTCCTTTTCATACTCTAGACATAACAAGTGCCCTCCTATTTTTAGTACCTCATATATCTTTGAGAGCGCTTTTGAGAGCGAACTCACTTCATGGAGTATTAAGGAGGCCATAACAAAATCAATACTGTCATTTTGAATGCTTAGGTTTTCAAGATAATCTTGAATCAGTTCAATATTATTTAGTCCTTTTTCCTTAGCCTTTTCTTCTATAAGGCTGAGCATACGCCTATCGGGATCCATAGCGTACACTTTACTTGAGGTG
>CALJTN010000349.1 GCA_937976175.1 uncultured Clostridiaceae bacterium
CCTCCTTTTGTTTATAATAAACTTGAAACAATCATGAATATTACTCCTATAACTGAGGCCACAATCACTATAGGTATTGCTCTAACGGTTTCTTTTAATACTCCTGAAAAGGATGTGTATGTGCTAGAACCAGTAAAGTTAAGGCCTAAGTATGTAGTTATGGAGGTTAATAATAATGTATTAGCTATCATTATCATAAAAGAGTCAGTATATAAAAATGTACTCCTAAAATATATTGTTATTACAGACCAAATTAATCCCACCACAGCTCCTTTAAGTGCAAAAGAATTAAATGGAATTATAGGTAGAAATATAGGTATAAGCACTGTGCCTAGTAAAATAGCTATTAAGTATGGAATACTATTTATCATACTTAAACTAAATAATTCCAAAAAACTCAGATTATTATTAGATATAAGGTTCGTAAGCAAAAATAGTACTACTACTATGGGGAAATATTTTATCTTCTGAATAGTTTCCACCGGTGTTAATGCAGCTCTATCCAATAGGTTAAATTTAACTTTTCTCATATCAGGTGTAGTTTCACATCCATCTTGCAAAAAATCTTTAATATCCACTGCTGCTACAGGTCCATAAATAACCTTAAAGCCTGTATATTTAGTTATGGTATGAGCTGAAACTCCAGGAGCACCAAGTTGTGGTAATATTAAGGTTTTATTTTTAACTACCTTATCAAGTTTCGTTTGTCTCATTCTTTTTAAGATCTCCTGAGTGCCAAAAGTGCCTTTCCCTGCAGCACACCAAACATTTATGCCCTTTGTATCAATAATAAGAAGCCATAGATTTAAATTTACCAATTCTTTTCTCAGCTTATCAAAGGTGAATTTATAATTAGCACTTACAAGTACTGGCGAGTTTTCATCTGGATTGCCTATAGCATATAGTCCTGGCTCAATAGCATAATTATTTCTGTTAATGTTTAATCTTATTAAAGCTCCACATAGTATATCTCTTCTAGTTAGGCTGGTACTTATTTTTTTTATCTTTCCTACTGGTAATTCTAAATTATCTTCTACTAAATATTCTATATTTCTATATTTTATTTCTGTACTACTGCCTTTTTTTAATCCCAACCTGGAATTCTTTGCATTAGGCTCTCAACAAGCTTTATTTTCTATTCCCTCTAAATCCATAGCTATTCCCCCCCACCAATTGTATAAAAGGATGAAACCTATATAAACTTATTATAGTATAAGTTTTAATTTTAATAAATGTATTTTTAAATTGAGAATTATAAATAAACGGTTCTTAATTATTTTTTACTCAATATTTTTTATGTTTATGTTTAAATAAAAATAATATGGCAAAAATATTAAATGTTAGATGAACTTTATTTTATTCTCCTAATAAATAAACTTCATTTTTCAATTCACTCAATTATACTAAATCATATTCTCTAAAAGCTCTTTCAAACAGTAAAAACCCCAAGCTCGCTTGGGGTTTTTATCTTTAAAGATATTTCAGAATGAAACTCTGCTATTTCAATTTAACTTTATTATCTTAACTCTATCTTTGAGCTTTGGGCTGGAACTACAAAGATAGTTTTTTCAAACTCACCTTTATTAACTTCAAAATTAATTGCTTTTCCATCTACTAATATTTCTCTAGCAACAAAATTATTAATGTTAAATGTAAAGTCTTCATAAGCTGATTTATAATCATTATGAAGCTTACTTATATTTAAAATTACAGTTTCCCTACCAGATTCCATAGCAAATTCATATAAATTATATTCTCCATCCTTGTATTTAAAGCTTTCACCATCATCTTCATAATGAACATATTTTCCTTCACCTAAATACACATCAATTATAAGGTTTTTATTCTGAGCCTCACCTATATAACTTTGTGGCTCATAACTTGGAATTATGCTACCTGCTTTAATAAACATGGGGCATATATCTAGAGGAGTTTCGCGAATAATATATCTTTCACCCTCTATAATTTCTTTTGTCCAGTAATCTATCCAAGTTCCCTTTGGCAGATATACAGCTCTTGCTTTTTGACCTTGCTCTAAAACTGGTGCTATAAGAATGTCCTCACCAAACATAAACTCATCATTTATTTCATAAGTTTTTTCATCCTGCTGATAATGTAGCATTAAGGGTCTAATTACTGGAAGCCCAGTATTCTCTGAAGCCCACATCATGTCATAAAGATAAGGAAGTAGTTTATATCTTAATTTTATATATTTTCTATTTATATCCTCAGTTACTTCATCAAAAGCCCAAGGTTCTTGGTCTCTTGTGTGCATTCCTGAGTGATTTCTAAATAAAGGGGTAAAGCAGCCTACCTGTACCCATCTTGATAAAAGCTCTGCGGTGCAGTCTGAACTGAACCCACCTACATCCGTGCCGCAAAAGGTAAGTCCACTAAGTCCTAGATTCATAAGCATAGGAAGGGACATTCTAAGGTGTTCCCAAAAACTTTGATTATCCCCGGTCCAACCAGTAGAGTATTTTTGAGTACCTGCATAGCAAGCTCTTGTTACCACAAAAGGTCTTTTTCCTGTATATTTTTTTATACCTTCAAAGGTAGCCTTTGCCATAAGATGCCCGTACACATTATGAACTTCTGTATGATCACTAAGCTTACCATCATTATCAAACATAACATCATCTGGTAGCGGTCCTCTAAAGCTAGCAGGTTCATTCATATCGTTCCATATGCCTTCTACTCCATCATCCATCATAATTTTTTGATTTTCACTCCACCACTGTCTAACCTCTGGTTTTGAGTAATCTGGATATAGTGAATCTCCTGGCCATACTTCATTTACATAAGGAATGCCATCCTTATCTGTAGCAAAATAATTGTTTTTAATACCTTGCTCATATATATCATATCCCTTGTCCTTTTTAACGCCAGGGTCAATTATTGTGACTATTTTAAAACCCATGTCTTTAAGTTTTTTTATCATTAATTTAGGATCTTCAAATTTCTCTTTGTCCCAGGTAAACACTCTATATCCATCCATATAATCAATGTCTAAATAGAGAACATCACAAGGTATATCTTTGTTTCTAAAGTTCTCCGCAAGTTCCATTACTCTGCTTTCTGGTGCATAACTCCATCTACACTGTTGGTAACCTAAAGTCCATTTTTGTGGTAGTGGCGTCTTGCCTGTAAGATATGTATACCTATCTAGTATATCTATAATCTTTGGTCCTGCTATAAAATAATAATCTAGATTGCCATCGTTTGCACCAAAATAATAGTACTTAGAATTTTCCTTCCCCATATCAAAGTGGGATTTAAAAGTGTTGTCAAAAAATATTCCAAAAGCTTGTTTTTCTCTTAAAGTAATGAAAAAAGGTATTGATTTATAAAGAGCTTTATGACTTTCCACATGTGGAGATGGATCATCAGTATTCCACATTTCATATTGATAGCCATGCTTATTTAAAGGCCCTGTTTTGTCTCCAAAACCATAAAAGTACTCATTCCCCTTCATAGCCTTAATTACTTCAATTTTGTGAGTTTCATAGTTTTTTTCTATTTTGTGTCCTTCACCCTCACCAATATTACCGTTGCCATGCCTTAGGAAAGGTTCTCTACTATCCCTATAGTCTTCACAAAGTGGTATACCGTTTGCATCAAAAAAATCCACCTTAAAATTATCATATACTATTGCCTTTACAGCTTCTGTAGAAATCTCTATTCTATTTTCATATTGAGTTACTTTTATATGACAATTTTGAGCTTTTTCACCTTCAATAGCCCTAGAGAAATGCTCCTCTCTTTTAAAAGCTGCAAATACATTTATTATATAAGGAGTTATTACTTCTATCTCTCCTATTTTCTTTTCAAAACTTATCTTAATTTTATTTCCTATACGTTCAAAGCTCTTAATCTTTCCAAACATATTATCTCTTACCCTCTTTCCTATAAGCTCATATTTTATATTATACTAGCATAATCATTTTAGAAAATTCCTCAATCACTTATATAATAATTTATTCCTTACTTTAAGTCTATGGCTTTTCAGTTTTATATAGATATGCACAAATTCGATGTATTGAATTTGTGCATACTTATAGAAGAAAGGGATATTGGGTATTATATAGATTGCAAGGCAAAAATGTGATAATATGTATATAATGTAAAATAATCTTCAAATTATAAGGGGTATGAAAATATGATACTTGAAGGTAAGGTTTTAGTGGCACAAGGGGGCGGACCAACCGCCGTTATTAATCAATCACTAGTTGGTGCTGTGCTAGAGGCAAGAAAATTCGCACAGGTAACAAAAGTTTATGGTGCTATAAATGGAGTTAATGGAATAGTTAATGAAAACTTCTATGATTTAAGTCGTGAAACAACTCATAATTTAGAACAGGTAGCTATGACTCCCTCCTCAGCCCTTTTATCTACGAGAGATAAGCCTGATGAGAAATATTGCAAGGAAATATTTAGTGCGCTTAAAGCTCACGATATAAGATATTTCTTTTATATTGGAGGCAATGATTCCTGTGATACCGTTAGAATAGTAAATCAACAAGCTAAAATGTCAAATTACCAATTTAGAGCAATTCATATACCAAAAACCATAGACAATGACTTAATGATTAACGACCATACTCCTGGATATGGGTCTGCTGCTAAATATATAACCAATGCATTTATTGGAGCCAATCTTGATAATAGGTCCTTACCCGGCATCTACATAGCGGTAGTAATGGGGCGTCATGCAGGTTTTTTAACAGCTGCATCAGCCTTAGCTAAAAAGTATGAAGATGATGGTCCACATTTGATATATATACCAGAAAGAGTTTTTAGTATGGATCAATTTTTAATTGATGTGAAAAATGTTTATGATAAATATGGAAGATGTGTAATAGCTGTTTCAGAAGGTATTCAAGATGAAAAAGGAGTACCAGTGATTTCAAAGCTTATGGAAAAAGTAGAAAAAGATGCTCATGGAAATATACAACTTTCAGGAACAGGAGCCTTAGGTGACCTCCTATGCAAGTACATCAGGAACAATTTAAATATTAAAAGAGTTAGGTCTGATACCTTCGGATATGCTCAAAGATGTTTTATGGGATGTGTCTCAGATGTAGATAGAAATGAAGCTAGAGAAGTAGGAGAAAAAGCTGCACAGTTTGCACTGTGGGATAATGTGGATGGTTCAATTACTATACATAGAACAGGACATTATTCCGTAGATTATAGACTTACTCCATTAGAGGCAGTAGCAGGTAAGACAAAGGTAATGCCCGATGACTTTATTAATAGCGCAGGCAATAACGTAACTGATGCATTTTTAAATTACGCTAGACCACTACTAGGCTCAGATATGCATTATGCACACAGACTTCGCGCTCCTAAAGCACAGAAAATTCTAAATAAGTAGGATAATTCAAAAGCATCAAGAGAAAATCTTGATGCTTTAATACAATCTATTAAACAAAATGTTACTACCTATCTTTACCCATAAAAAATAATGCAAGAGTTCCTGGTCCTCCATGAGTACCAATAACAGGACCTATAAAGTTTATTATTACATCCTTGACCTTGATTTTCTTTAGAATATCTTCCTTTAGCTTAAGAGCTTCTTCAAAACAATCACCATGACATATTGCAATGACTTGTTCTTCTGGATTTTCTATTCTTTGTATAATAGTTTCTGCTAGCTTAGCTATTGAGGCTTTTCTTCCCTTAACCTTTAATAGAGATATAACTTTTCCTTCACTACTTATAGTTAATAGAGGTTTAATATGTAGGACAATGCCGAGAATGGCAGCAGTTGAAGATATTCTTCCACCTCTTTTTAAATGATTTAAATCATCTACAGTCATAAAAGTGTTAAGCTTCTGCTTATTCCCCTCAATATAACTAGCAATATCTTCAAGGGTCTTTCCCTCTTCCTTCATATCAACAGCCTTCATAACCATAAGACCTTGTCCAAGGGAAGCCGTCAATGTATTTACGATTTCTATTTTCACTTCAGGATTTTCATCTAATATCATTTGCTTAGCTATGGTAGCACTATTTTCAGTTCCGCTTAAGCCAGTTGAAACGCAAATATATAATATATCCTTTTGGTTTTGTACTATAGCGGCGAATTTTTTATAAAACTCGTCCACACTTGGCTGAGAGGTAAAAGGGGTTGCCCCTTTTCTTAGTTCATCAAAAAAGCTTTTATGAGATAGACTTTCACCAAAATCATCCTTATATTCCTTTCCATTATAGCTACAGCTTAAACTAGCAAATTGGATTCCTTTTTCCTTAATGTACTCTATAGGCAAGTCACTGCATGAGTCCGTAAATATTTGAAAATCCTTCATATAATAGCCCATCCTTTTCAAAGATTTTTTGTGAATTATCAAGATAATGCTACCATAGAACATAACAGTTTACAACCTAATTATATACGTTATATTTATACTTTAAATTTAGTAATCAACCTCTCTAAGTAAACTGACTTTAACTGCTTATTTGCCATGGCTTGCTTAATAGGTGGAAGCTTTAAAATTGCAGAAAGCACGGCTGCCATAGCTCTGTGGCTTCCTAAAGCGTGATTATCAAAAATTAAATTTTGAAGAGTTCCCTTTTCTATTGCCATGAGCACTAACCTATGTGCTGAGTTTACTGGGGTTATAATTTTTTCCTTGCGACCTTCTAAGTGCATGCTTTTCTTAAAGCAAGACCTCACACAAACACCACAGCCAAGGCATATACCTTCATTTATCGTGACTCCTGTTCTAGTTTTTTCTATTGCTCCTATGGGACAAGCTTTTATACATCTTCCACAGCTAGTGCAACTTTCCTCATTTACTTTAGGAATAAAGGCTGTTGTCTGAACTGGATGAAGCATACCAAACTTACGTGCCGCTACCATAGCCTCACAACAGCATCCACAACAGTTGCATATGAAAGAAACCCCTTCTCTAACATTTTCTCCACACTGCACTAAATTATTTTCATAAGCCTTATGAAGAAGCTCAATTCCTTCAGATACATCAACCCGTCTAGCATATTTATGCTTAATTAGTGAAGAAGCTGTTCCATTAAAGGTCATACAAATATCCATAGGTGCATCGCAAGCTTTTCCTACATGATACATTTTATGTCTACAGTAACAGGTACTTATGCCAATGTGTGTAGCAGTTTTTATTATGTGACTGGACCTTTGAAAGTCTAATATATGTACCTCATTGTCATTAGTAAGAACCTGTTCTTGAACAAACACTCTTCCAAGCCTAGTCTCTGTACTAAAGAATAGCTGTTTTATAAAATCCTCTTCAATGTTTAAATACTTATAATAAAGCTCGCCAAGAAGCTTTTGATCTATATCTCCTCTTGTTCTCATCATAGAAAACTCAAAAAAACCAGCCATTGGAGGAGGAAGAATATATTCCTGCGTGCCACCGTTGTCAATATCTAAAAGTATAGCTCTGCTTGCAAGCTCATCTAATATTTTATGAGCAGAACCTTCATCCATCTTCCACACTTTGCTTGCTACTTTTACTGTAAAGGGCTTTATGGGAAGCTGTGCTACTAAAGAAGCTTCCTTTTCACTAAATAAAATCCCCAATATCTTATACAAGGTTTCTGAGGGAGGTGCACCTTGAGGAAACCTATTTATTCTATCTTCCAAGCTTTTATAAGCTGACTTGCCTACTATATGAGACATTACCCCACCACCTATTGTTTGATTACCTCAATATACCATATAGTTTATTATTTGTAAATATTTTACTTCAGATAACTATTCAGATACTACTTTAAATGACTTTCTATTGAAAGCCTCTAGTGCCATAGTATAACCATAAGTACCAAAACCACATATTTGTCCTACGCAAGCTGCTGCTGTTACAGATTTTCTTCTGTACTCTTCTCTTGTATGTATATTACTTATATGCACTTCAATGACTGGAAGATCTACTGCTTTTAAAGCATCATATATAGCAATACTATAATGGGTGTATGCTGCTGGATTTATAATGATACCTTCATATTTGTTATAAGCATCCTGTATAAAATTAATTATTTCTCCTTCTATATTGCTTTGAACTATATTGATTTCCATGGATAATTCTTTTGCTTTTTCATACAATTCTCCGCATAGCTCAGCATAAGTAGTCACCCCATAGATGCCTTTTTCTCGAATACCTAAAAAATTAATATTGGGACCATTTATAATTAATACTCTCACATTCTCACCTCAAAATATTTATTATTTCATCTAAAACTTTAACTACACTCTTATTATTTTCAATCTCATAATGGCAGTATTTCTTGTATAAAGGGTATCTTTCTTTGTATATAGAGTATAGTTTAGATGGATCTGCAGACAAAAGGGGACGGTTAGATACATCTACATCTGCAGCAATTTTTTCTACCGGCCTGTTAATAAATAGTACTATTGCATTACCTTCAAGTAGCTTCATATTACTGGCAATTTTTACGACTCCACCACCAGTGGCAATAATTTTTTTACCGTCCTTGTTTATAATTTCCTCCAAGGATTTACTTTCTATACGTCTGAAATATTCTTCTCCCTTTTGAAAAATATCACTTATACTTTTCCTTTCTTTTTTTTCAATATATTTATCTACATCAAAAAAGGGAAGCTGAAGGTTTTCAGCTAAAAGTCTTCCTAACATGGATTTCCCGCATCC
>CALJTN010000350.1 GCA_937976175.1 uncultured Clostridiaceae bacterium
TTAGCTTTATACATTTCATTATACCAAATTTACAGCTTTTTAAAAAAACCCTAAACAAAGCTACTTTAACTCAAAAAGCTACATTTTTTGTTGAGGTGTTTCCTTCAAATTTTTATGTCTACTTTTTATAAATATAACTAATATAATAATTTGCAGTATTATTGATATATAGAATATTATGTTATTTTGATATACAAATTTATTAAAGATTTTATAATACTCATATCTATAAATAGGTAAAATATCAAAATATAAATTATATAAACTATGAAATATAATGGAATAAAGTAACGACTTAGTTGAATAATACATTATACCGGCACTTATACCTAATAAAATACATATTATAGTGTGTCCCGGGTTGCTAAGATGTAAAATCCCAAAAATAATTCCTTGAATTAATATTGAAACCCCTACATTAAATTTCCTATTTAATTCACTGAAGAATGTTTTTCTAAATATAAACTCTTCCACTATAACGTTTATTATGAGGCAAATAAGTGTAAATATATTGAAAGTACTCTTATAGGTATAGATTTTAACGCCATCCATTATATTTAAAATTTTATTATATGCTATAAAACTAAATGCACTAAATAAAATTGCCATCACAATATATTTTAAATTACAATTATTAACTCTTAAAATATTTGACTTGTTAGTTTTTTTAATAATTATACATATAAATACAATATTTGGTACAATGCTAACAGCAGTTTTTGAAGTAAGTTCAGAGATAATACCCCATACTGTTAAAATTATTAGATAAAGAAGTAATACTTTTGTCATTTGAAAAATTGATTTAATTTTTAGCATATCTATTGCCTCATTTTACAACTAACTATATATACCCATCTCCAGTTTAAATGTGAATATATAGTTAGTATTGATTAATTTTAATTAATAGTTTCTATTCTATTATATAATAAATACCAATAAAAAAGTTTACTATACCCTAAACGATGTGTATTTCGCCCTAAACGTATGTATTAATATCGCAATTTTATCTATATCTCAAATATATTTTTTTCAATATTTAGTAATTATTGTGTGCAATATATAATTTCATATAGAATTATGCTATAATTATATATTACAATCAGTACTAAATTCTTTTTGATAAGTGCTGATTAATTTATTTTAAAATGGAGAAGAATTATGCGTTACTTTAGTGATATTAATAATTTACAAGATATTTTCTTTAAACTTCCTTCCTCTTATGGATTAAATTCCTCAAGAGAAGAGTTATCCTATGCCCTAGGAGCATGTTTATATGTGCCAGCAATACGCGAAACCTTGCTTAAGGACATACTTTTTAGTAAAAGTATGGGCGCTCACACTATTACTCTTTGTATTGAAGATTCCGTATCTTCAAATCAAGTTGTACAAGCTGAGATTAACCTTATTAACCTCTTTAACAGTATAGAACTTCTTTTAAAAGACAGTGCTTCTTTTGCTCATGATATTCCTCTTATTTTTATTAGAGTTCGAAATGTCAATCAACTTCAAAGATTACTTAAGGAGTCGCCACTGACAGGACTTTGTGGCTTTGTTTTTCCTAAATTTGACGTGAAGCTGGGTGAAAAATACTTTTCTATATTAAAAGAACATAATAAGTCTAATAAAAGAACTCTATACGGAATGCCAATACTGGAAACTCCCTGCATAATTCATAAGGAAACCCGAATAGAAGAACTTATGAAAATAAAACATATTATAGATTACTATAAAGAGTATGTTTTAAATATTCGAATTGGTGGAACGGATTTTTCTGGATTATATAGCCTTAGGCGAAGTAAGAATTTTACCGTATACGATTTGTCCGTAGTAAGAGACTGTATTAGTGATATAATAAATATCTTTAAACGAGATGATTATGTTATCTCTGGAGTAGTTTATGAATATTATAGCAAAGTTTTAGAGTTAAGTAATAATACTCTTATTAAAGAAACCCTTTTAGATAGGGCTAATGGATTAATAGGTAAAACCGTTATACACCCAACTCAAGTAAATATAGTAAATTCTCTTATGGTGGTTTCTAAAGAAGATTACATTGATGCCAGTAATATTCTAAGTTCCTCCCTTGATGGTGTGATAAAGAGCAATTACTCTAATAAAATGAATGAGATAAAACCCCATGAAAAATGGGCTAAGGAAATATTATTAAAAGCTAAAATAATGGGGGTATTTGAAGATGGAAAATCTCATAGAGAATTATTGCAATCAATCAGTTCATTATAATATAGATGATAGCCTAGAAATATCGCTTAACATAGAAGAAAATAAATATAACATACCTATGTCAAAGCTCTTTACAATGTCGGCTAGAGAAAACAAAAAAAGAGATTTTTTGTTTGTAAGTAAAGTCATAGGTAAACATATGCCAATGATTCCAGATACGCTAAACATTATTGGAGCAATTTTAGCCCGTCTTTGGGTTAATGAAAGAGAGGGTTCTAATGATTACCCTACCACTGAACTAGTTAACGAACTTATTTCTTTAGATGTATCTAATCACATGAGTAATTTATCTTTAAAAAGGAATAAAAAAAACAGGGATACCCATGTTATTCCCTTTAACATAGGTAACTCGCGTAATATTTTAAACACACCTATAAAATTAAAAAACAAAACTCTTTTTATAGGTTTTGCAGAGACTGCTACGGGTCTTGCCCAAGCAGTATTTCAAAATTTTTCAAATGCTGCTTACATACATACCACCCGTGAAAAAATAACTTCTATTGAGCCCGCTCTATTCTTTAACGAAGAACATTCCCATGCAGTAGAGCATTTGATTTTCCCTTATGAAAGTGACTTTTTTAATAAGTTTCAGGATATAGTTTTAATTGATGATGAACTTACTACAGGAAAATCTGCGTTAAACTTAATAAAATGTCTTCCCGGGAAATCTTTTGGAATAATATCCATTCTTGATTGGAGAGATGCCAATAGCCATAAAATGTTTAAGGAAGAAAAAAACGTAGAGGTTAGATTATGTTCCTTAGTGAAAGGTACCATTAAGTGTAGTAAATCAAAAGACATTATTAGCGATGCCATAACCAGGGTTTCTAATTCTACTAATTTAATTCCCTGCAAAGAGTATGTTTTTCAAATAGCTGAAAGTATTGAGGGCTACAACAAGGCTACTGGAAGATTTGGACTTAGTTCAGAAGATAATTTAAAAGTTTTTGAAGAAGTGAAATCCATATCTGAGACTTTAAAAAAAGAAAGAACTACTGGTAACTGCCTTTGCATAGGAACTGGAGAGTTCATATATTTGCCTTGTAGTATAAGCGCAAGGCTTGGAGAAAATGTATATTTTCATTCCACTACAAGAAGTCCAGTTCACGCTAGAAATATAGCTTCTTATGGAAATAAAAATAAGGTTGCTTTTAAGTGCCCTGAGGATGACACTATAACCAATTATCTTTATAATATTCCCGATAATTTCTATGATCAGGTATTCTTCTTTTCTGAAAAACCTTTAACTAAAGACAAAAAAGAAGAATTCAATAGAATCTTTTCTAATTTTCATGTGAAATCTATCATATTCGTATGCTGGAAAGACTAATAGATAATATAAAAAAGAGGTGTATTTAAATGAATCAATATATTTTTTCAGGAAGCTACAGCACGGAAGATGTAATATTTCTTCTTAAAGATATATCTCATCTTGTAGTGGAACAAGATAATGAATTTAGAGAAAATGCTATTCAAAGTGGAACCCATTATTCTGAAATGCTGCCTATAGAATATACTCCATCAAAAGAATATATGGATATTTTTTATAGCACTCTTCAACAATCAAAAATCAAACTAGCTTCTTTAGTTGCTATATTAAGCGAGAGAATTATAGCTGCAAGAGGTACCAATATTGTTTTGGTTTCTCTTGCTAGGGCTGGTACGCCTATAGGCATATTAATTAAAAGATATATACAGTTTAAATATAACATATCTATGCCTCATTACAGTATTTCTATAATACGTGATAAAGGCATAGATAAAAATGCACTTACCCATATATTAAAAAATCACCCCTCTGCTGAAATTCAATTTATTGATGGATGGACAGGCAAAGGTGTTATTCAACACACATTAACAAAAGCTTGCAAGGAAATTTATGAAGAATTTAATGTAACCTTAAATTCAAACCTAGCAGTATTATCTGACCCCGCTCATTGCACCCTCATTTATGGTACAAGAGAGGATTTTTTAATTCCAAGTGCTTGTCTTAATTCTACGGTTTCAGGTCTTATAAGTAGAACTGTACTTAATGACAATTTTATTAACGGGGATGACTTTCACGGCACAAAATTTTATAGTGAGCTGCTACCCGTGGACGTTTCTAATTTTTATATAGATGAAATATGTAGCTGTTTTAATACTATAGAGGAAAATCCTCTGACCCATCTATTAAATCCACCAAGCATTGCAGAGATTGCTACGGATATTGATTTTGATGATAATTCTTTAAACTGCAAGGGACTTAAAGACATTGAAAGCATTAAAAATAAGTATCACATTAATAATATTAATCTGATAAAGCCAGGAATCGGAGAAACTACAAGAGTACTTCTAAGAAGAATACCTTGGAAGATACTTGTGGACTCCTTTAACAATCCTAATTTAAAGCATATACTTAAGCTAGCTGAAGAAAAGGATGTTCCTGTAGAAATATATACAGATATGTGTTATTCCTGTTGTGGTATTATTAAATCTAAGGAAAAAGAAGATATATAATGAGTAATCAAAGGATGTGTTTTTATGATATTTGCCTCGGACCTTGATAGTACACTTATATATTCTTCAAGGCATTGTAATTTAATTAATGAGGAAAAACTTTTCCCTGTGGACTTCTATAATAATAGGTGCAGTTTTATTACTAACTCTATGAAGGATACATTAGAACATATAAATGAAAGTATGCTTTTTATACCTGTTACTACCCGCTCTCCAAATGAATACATGAGAATTAAATACTTTTATGAGGTAATAAAGCCTAAATATGCTATTGTGGCTAATGGAGGCATCATCCTTAAGAATGGTATAGAACTTAAAGATTGGTCAGATATAATTTCTGCTAAAATTAAGGAATCTGTACCTGTTAGTTCTATGATAAAGTTATGTAGCTTCTTTTTAGAAAGCAACCTGGTAATGCGGTATAAAACTTGCGAGGATTTGTTTATATACTCCATTGTAGATGAGGGCAACATAGCTAATATGATTTCAACTAAGGAAATAGCTTTAGATTATTTTGAATCATTACAACGCTTTTGCTCAAAATATAATTATAGCCTATCAAAGCAAGGAAGAAAGGTATATATAGTACCTAATTGTATAAATAAATATGATCCTATAAACTATATAATGCAGCTAGAAAATATAAGCACTTTCCTAGCTGCTGGTGATTCTCTGTTAGACTACCCAATGATTAAGTATTCAAATTATGGAATAGTTCCCACACATGGCGAATTACTACACACCCTTGCTTTGAAAAAACTTGTTGATACTGTCTATGTCACAAAAAAATCTGGCATACTCGCAGGTGAAGAAATGTTATATATGGTACATGAAAAGTTTCATGAAATTAACAATACTTCACATGATGAAATATGTTCTCATATTGATTAGCTTATAAGTTATTATTCCTCAGTACAAAAAACACATTGTTGATTTTCATCAATAATGTGTTTTTCGATTTTCGTTTTTGAGGCTTTTAAGCTACTACGCTGCTATCTTCTCCTCTGATTCTGATTCAATTTGTTGTTCTTTTCGTGCAAAAGGTCTCATAACTAATTTTGCAACTTCATTTACTACTATTATAAGTGAAGTTAAAACAATTATCTTAAGCCACATAGTAGCACTTAAAGGAACTGCATTGAAGAAGCCTGAGAATACTGTAGTTACAAATATTTGTGCTAATGCTGTAACTGTAATTACCTTTAGGAATATAGTATTTTTTGTAAGGTTCTTAAATATACTATCTGTTCCAAATTCTCTACAGTTAAAGGAATTAAATAATGCACTAAAAGCAAATACTGCAAATAATACTGTCTGCATTTCTGTTGCGCCTCCAACGGATGCTTCTGTTAAATTAACTCCTAATATATTAAACTTCATCTGGATTAGAATAATAGAAGTTATATATATGGCATTGGAAATCATGGTCATCATCATTTGTTTTGTTATGATACTTGCATTTCTATTTGTAGGTTTTCTTCTTAAAACAGCATCTCTTACTGGTTCTAGTCCCAGTGATAGGGCTGGTGGACCGTCCATTATAATATTTACCCATAACAGTTGTATTGTAGTAAATGGCATTTCAAAGTCAAATGCTACAGATAAAATTGCTGTTAAGAAGGCAATTATATTTACAGTTATCTGGAATTGAATAAATCTTTGGAAGTTTTCATAAATACCTCTTCCCCATTTAATTCCTTTTACAATGGTTCCAAAACTATCATCTGTTAAGATTATGTCTGCTGCATTCTTACTAACCTCGGTTCCAGCTATACCCATAGCTATACCTACATCAGCTTTTGTAAGAGCCGGAGCATCATTTATTCCATCTCCAGTTACAGCAACTACTTCTCCATTACTTTGAAGAGCTTCAACTATTCTCATTTTTGTATCAGGTTTTGAACGTGCTACTATGGAAATAGTAGTGATTTCTTTCTTAAGTTCTTCGTCAGATAATGTATCTATATAAGTAGCTTCTACTGCTCTATTTTTACCATTAAGCAGTCCAAGTTCTTCTCCTATAGCTATAGCAGTATTAATGTTATCCCCTGTTAACATTTTTGTAGCAACGCCTGCTTTTCTAGCGGTTTCTACAGCTTCTTTAACATCTAGTCTTAGAGGATCTTTTATCCCTACGAATCCTGTAAACACTAATTCATTTTCTAAAGTGCCTTCCTCGGATGCCATAGCTACCTCTTCACTTATATTTCTATATGCAAAGCCAAGTACTCTCATAGACTTTCTTTGAAGCTTTTCAATTTCATCTAATATTTCTTTTCTTCTAGCTGCATCTAGCTCTACCTCAGTGCAATTAACATGTTCGTATCTACATAATTCTAGAATAACTTCTGGAGCTCCCTTTGTTAATACTGTAGCGCCCACTTCCGCTTCTATAACAGTACTCATTCTCTTACGTTTTGAACTAAATGGAATTTGGTGAGCTATTTTTGCACTTTGTCTCTCTTGTACATAATCACAAGCATCATTGTATAAAAGAAGAGCACATTCTGTTGCACTACCTAAATATTTAACTTCTTTATCATCCTTTTGAATATCTGCTGTTGAATTTACAAGACAGTTATCTATAAAGTAGTTATTTCTATCACTCAACTCATTTCTCTCTTTAAACTTACCATTTAAGTAAACTTTTTCTACAGTCATTCTATTTTGAGTAAGTGTACCTGTTTTATCTGAGCATATTACACTTATAGAACCGATTGTCTCACAGGCCTCTTTTTTAGTAACAAGGGCATTTATCTTAGCCATTTTCTGCATGGTTATTGCAAGGGTCATATTTATCATTGTTGGAAGACCTTCTGGTACAGCTGCAACAATTAAAGCAACACATACAACAAAAGCAGTTTTCACTGGTCCTATAGACTGTAAAAATGCAAATATACTAGAAGTATCTGCTGATAAAGTGTTTGCTAAAACCATTTTTACAATCATAACTATAAATAATATGGCAGCTATAGCACTTGATACTTTTGAAATCTTACCACCTAAATCACCTAGTTTTGCTTGAAGCGGTGTTTCTAAATCGCTTTCTTCAAGATTTTTAGCTATTTCCCCCATTTGAGAGTTATCGCCTGTGGAAGTAACTACAAAGCTAGCCCTACCATAAGCAATAAGTGTTCCTCCAAAAACCATATTCCTTTGTTTTGCTGGAATAGGGTCTTGTACAATGTTTTTATCTTTAGCTTTTATATTCTCCATATCTATTATAAGTTCTGCGTATTTACTTACATCCTCTGATTCTCCTGTAAGCATATCTTCTCTAACCTTTAAATCTATACTGCTTATAAGTCTTCCGTCTGCTGGAACCATGTCCCCGGTCTCAATTAAAACTATATCACCAGGCACCAAATCACTTTTACTTACTTGAACAATTTTACCATTACGTAATGCTTTTACTTCTATATTCTCTGTCATTTTTGAAAGTGCATCTGCAGCTTTCTGTGACTTTCCTTCTGTGAAAATTCCTATACTGATACCTACGGCTACAGCACATACTATACCAATAGCATCATGAAATTCTCCTACTAAGGCACTGATTACAGCTGCTGCTAAAAGTATTATCATCATAGGCTCAGTTATTGCTTCCTTAATACTATCCCATATAGATGCTTTTTCTTGTTTAGTAAATTCATTAGGACCATACTGTTCTAATCTTTTTTTAACCTCTGAACTTGATAATCCTTTACTACTATCAACTTTAAGCTCCTTTAAAACTTCTGAGCTTTCTTCATTAAAGTATTTCATATTATCCACCTTTCTCTATTTTGTATGATTTTCTTTGCACATTAATGATGTAGAAAATAATAATTTCACCATTTTCTACATCATTAATGTATCCTTTTATTAAAAATATGCTAATATATTTGTCTGTAATTCATTTACCTCTGTTATGGCTACTGGTATTTTTTTGTCATTTCACCTAAGCCAGCTGAAGCGTCTCCTTCTCCTACGGCTACAAATTTCCATTCTCCATTATTGCGATATACTTCTGCAACAAATAATCCAGTTTTACCAGAGTACTGCTCTGTTAAATTAAAACGAAGCATTTCTTTGTTGTCTGAAATGTTTACTAAACGTATAAAGGCATTTTCTATCATACCAAAATGTTGTTTACGTTGAACTGCACCATAGATGTTAACTACAAAAACTAGTTTAGCTATATTTTGAGGTATGTTTGATAAGTCAACCATAATCTGCTCATCATCACCATCTCCATCTCCAGTAAGATTGTCTCCCATATGCTGAACACTACCACATTTACTCTTTAAATTTCCAAAGTAAATTATGTTTTCTTTTCCTCTTAGCTTATCATTTTCATCTAACATAAGCACAGAAGCATCACAATCTATTTGAGCTTGACTGCCCCCAAATAGGCCTCCAAGTAATCCCTTAGATGATTGTTTCACTGGATCCCATCCAAGCCCTACCATCGTCTTTTTTAAACCAGGATTGTCTTTTGTTAAACTTATCCTTTGACCCTTTTGTAAATTTATACTCATTTTTTCCATCTCCCCTTCTATTAAATCACCATCTTCGATGCTATTCTATTAACAACTTCACAGCATTAATCTAGATGTTATATTTATTTATGCCTCAAGGCCGTAGTTCTTACAAAGAGCTGCAAGTCCGCCTTGGAACCCACTTCCTATTGCACTAAACTTCCATTCCCCATTGTTACGGTATATTTCGCAAAATATTAACGCAGTTTCAACTGAGAAATCCTCTGATAAGTCATATCTTAAAATTTCTTCATTAGTTTCTTCATTCACCACTCTAACAAAGGCATTAGAAATCTGACCAAAATTTTGTGCACGTGCTATTGCATCATATATAGTTACTGTAATTGCAATTTTATCAATATCTGAAGGTATTTTAGAAAACTCAACGATTAATTGCTCATCATCGCCCTCACCTTCTCCAGTTCTATTATCTCCGGTGTGTATAACAGAGCCTGTTGAATGCTCTAAATTATTATAAAATATAAAGTCTAGATCGTTATTTGTTTTTCCATTTGAGCCTACTAAGAAGGCTGAAGCATCTAAATCAAAATCGCCTCCACCTGAGTATTTATTTGTATCCCAACCAAGGCCAATAACAGCTCTTCTTAAACTTGGGTTTCCTTTAGTTAAATCTATTTTTTGACCTTTACTTAAGTTAATTGTCATAATTATTCCTCCTTATTAATCATCATCTTCCATGTGGTTAATCGTCCTATTAAATGTAATTAATCTACGCTAATTCCAAAGTTATTACAGAGTGCGGCGAGTCCACCCTCGAAACCACTTCCTATTGCATTAAACTTCCATTCTCCGTTATGACGATATAGCTCAGCTACTACTACTGCTGTTTCAATGCTATAATCTTCACTTAAATCGTATCTTATTAACTCTTCGTTATTATTTTCATTAAAGATTCTTATGAAGGCATTGGAAACTTGTCCAAAGTTTTGGCATCTTTCAGCAGCTTCATGAATTGTTACAGTAAAGCTAATCTTTTCAACAGAAGCTGGCACTTTACTTAGAGTAATTTTAATCTGTTCATCATCGCCGTCACCGTCGCCAGTTTTGTTATCTCCTAAATGTGTAACAGACCCTGCTGAATCCTTTGGATTGTTGTAAAAAATAAAATCATTATCAGATGTTACTTTCCCATTTGCTCCAACTAGAAAACCAGCTGCATCTAAATCAAAAGAAGCTCCCCCATCATACTTATTAGTATCCCATCCTAGACCCACAATTACATTAACAAGTCCCGGGTTAGTTTTGGTTAAGTCTACCTTTTGACCTTTTTTTAAACTAATTGCCATAGTAAATCCCTCCTCAAAAACCGCTAAAGCGGTCGAATTAAGCTTTTAAAATATATGATTTAGTGCTTATATAATCAATTTAAATTATTTCAAATAAAAAGCTTATTATTAATCATTTCCAAAAACTCAGACAATAATCATTTTATCTATATATTTATAAAAAAAGCTCTATTCTAGTTTAAATTACGTAGTATAATTTAACTCCAATAAAGCAACGTTCATTACTCCTATTATACCATCATTCCTTTTTAAACACTAGGTCAAGCAGTTAAATATCGTTTACTTTTTTGTATATTTTTAGTGAACAACCATCTATAAACCGTACTAATATTACCACAAAAGAGCTTTAAATCATGAAAAGGAAATATGCTCTTAGCCGCTTGTGAAAATTATGCCTTGCGTACAACTATAAAATATGTGTACTTTTTTTGTTTTACCAGGAATTAAATTGCACACATTCTAATATACATAGTTAAAGTGCCATAATAAAGCTTTAGACATCTTGAAGAATAGCCTACCCTATGAAGTAGTTATTCTTGAAGCTGCCTTAGATAAGGAGGTATTTAAAATGCCAAAAAAAGATATGATAGCCATGATCCTGGCAGGTGGACAAGGTAGCAGACTTAAAATGCTTACTAAAAGCACAGCAAAACCTGCAATACCTTTTGGGGGTAAGTATAGAATTATTGATTTTACTTTAAGCAATTGTTCAAATTCTGGAATAGATACAGTGGGAGTATTGACACAATACCAACCCCTAACTTTAAACTCTCATATAGGTATAGGTATTCCTTGGGATTTAGATAGAAATAGTGGTGGTGTTACGCTGCTTCCTCCTTATATGCATGAATCAGGAGGGAATTGGTATAAGGGTACGGCTAATGCAATTTATCAAAATACTAACTTTATAGACTCCTATGACCCTGAATACGTGCTTATTCTCTCTGGAGATCACATTTATAAAATGGACTATTCTAAAATGCTTGATTTTCATAAAGAAAAGTGTGCTGAAGCTACAATAGCAGTTATTGAAGTTCCAATAGAGGAAGCCCCTAGGTTTGGAATAATGAATACTACTGCTGATAATAAAATATATGAATTTGAAGAAAAACCACAAAACCCCAAAAGCAATTTGGCTTCTATGGGTGTATACATTTTTAATTGGAAATTTCTTAAGAATTTCTTAAAAGATGATGAACACAATAGGCAGTCTAATAATGATTTCGGGAAAAATATTATACCTGCTATGCTTAAAAATGAAAAGAGTCTATATGCATATCCTTTTAAAGGCTACTGGAAAGATGTAGGTACTATCAAGAGTCTTTGGGAAGCAAACATGGATTTAATAGATGACAATAATGAGCTAAATATTCATGATGAAACTTGGAAAATATATTCTATAAATCCTACTAATCCTGCTCAATATATA
This sequence comes from uncultured Clostridiaceae bacterium, assembly GCA_937976175.1. Taxonomy (GTDB): domain Bacteria; phylum Bacillota; class Clostridia; order Clostridiales; family Clostridiaceae; genus Clostridium_AD. The sequence goes on from CALJTN010000350.1 coordinate 11,994, forward strand.
GGCCCTAAGGCAAAGGTTACTAATTCCTTAGTAGTGGAAGGCTGTATAGTCCTTGGAGAAGTTTCTAACTCAGTGTTATTTCAAGGCGTTACAGTTGGGAAAAACTCTAAAATATCAAATTCTGTTATAATGCCTAATACCAAAATAGCAGACAATGTTGTTATTGATAAAGCTATAATTGGTAACAATGTTACCATAAGACGGAATTCTCTTGTAGGTGTTTCTGATGATATAACTCTCATTGCAGAAGGCACTGAAATTAAATCTAATTCAGTTATAAGGTGAGGTGATTAAATGCTTAGTAATTATATGGGTATATTAAACTTAAATGAAAGCGAAACAAATATAATAAGTCTTACTAAAAATAGACCACTAGCGGCTATTCCTATAGCTGCTAGATATAGAATTATAGATTTTGCATTATCTAATATGGTTAATTCAGGTCTTAGAAATATCGGGATTTTCACTCAAAGTAAATCTCGCTCTTTAGTTGATCATCTAGGTTCAGGTAAGCCTTGGGATTTAGATAGAAGACTTAATGGGCTATTTGTTTTCAACTTTGGTATTGCTAACGTGTCTTTAAACGATGCAGAAATGCTGTGGAATAATATGGAGTATATATATAGAAGTAAAGAAAAAAATGTGATTCTCGCCCCTTCCTATATGATAGGAAACATAGATTATATAGCCGCTGCGAGATATCATGAAGAGCAGGGGCAAGATATAACTATACTATATAAGGCTATTGACACCGGAACTAAAAACTTCTTAAATTCTGATGTGTTAAACATAGATGAAAACGGTAATGTGTTAAGTGTAGGAAAAAATATAGGTGCTTATGATAATTTGAATATTTCCATGGAAATGTTCATTATGAAAAAAGACCTTTTAATATCTTTAATTCATAAATGTATCCAAAGTGGCTCTTACTCTACTATTAAAGATGCCATATATAAAAACCTTAAGAATTTAAAGGTTACTGGTTATGGGTTTAAAGGCTACCTTCATTGTGTTAATTCAATAAGTTCTTACTATAAAGCTAATATGGACATGTTAAATTTAAAAACAACTAAAGAATTATTTTTTAGTAATGGACCTATCTATACAAAAATTAAAGATGAACCGCCTACTAAGTATTCTGAGGAGGGCAATGTTAAAAACTCCATAATTGCCGATGGCTGTATTATAGAGGGAATTATTGAAAATAGTATTATATCAAGGGGTGTTACTGTTCGTAAAGGGGCTGAAATTAAAGATAGTATTATTCTTCAAAACTGTGAAATTAAAGAAGACTCCAAACTATTTAATATTATAATGGATAAGAATGTTATTGTTGAAACAGGTAAGCAACTTAATGGTGATGCAGAATTTCCCCTTGTAATTGAAAAAAGGGCTCTATTCTAAAAGTATCTAAAAGGAAAATTTTCAGCTTATGTAAGTGTAAGTCTTAACTATTAACAATAAAAACTCTAATAGAGCTATAAATATAGCAGCAATAACTTTGTAAGTTACTGCTGCTAATTACTATTTGCTTGTATCTTAGCTTCAGCAGATGAATCAACGAACTCAGCTGTTATTATATATCTTTTAGGAGCACTTCCTATAAAACTAAAGGGATAGCAGGTGGTTATTGTTAGCATCTCTTTATCACTAGGAATAATAACTGTTCTATCATCTTTATCTACAATACGAGTGCCGGTGGCTTTATAAGTATAACTTCCATAACTCGTGTTTATAGTTATATATTCTCCCATATTAACATCTCCTAATTTTCTAAATACCGTGTCTCTATGTCCTGATATAATTACGTTACCTCCTTCACCTGGATAAACACTTCCTGCATAGTGTCCTATGCCTTTCTCTAAATGTTCCTCTAGAGTACCGTGAATTAAGGGGTATTTTAAAGATATTGAAGGTATTATAACTTCTCCCATTTCCTCACCAGAAACAAATCTGTGTATCTGGATTTTTTCATCTTTATTTTCTACAGTGAACTTACGCTGAGGCATGTCTGCTTTATAACTTTTAGTCATAGTTTTAGTCAGTAAAAAGGTTTGTTTAGTTAGCTCTAAGCCTGCAAAAGATATTATTATAATACCAGTTGCTATAAAAAATACTGAAATTCCTATAAGTAGCCTTTTAAATTTTTTCTTCATTTTCCTCAATTCCTTATCATTTAGTATATGTTTTTACCTATAAGCAGCTGCTAATGGAACCTATCTGAGTTATTTGTTTATAAAAAAGGAAGTATACAATTTATTTATTAAAATAATATACTTCCTTCTCTTTATAATATTTATGATATATATATTTAAATCTAGTTGTTCATTGCCTTCTTAGCAAATACTAAAGAACCTACTCCTACTAATAAGAATAATGCTCCAACTACTGCAATGTTACCATAAGGTGTAGAAGTATCAGGAAGTTTTGCTCCTGACTCTGCTATAAATCCTGTTGTAGATGCCATTTGTGCTTTTTCAGCAGCAGCTTTTAATGCATCTGCAACTAGAGATATATTATTTAAATCTTCACTTTTAGGATCAATAATAGCTAATACATTTCCATTAGCATCTGTTAACTGTATCTTTAATCCATTTGTTATTGCATTTGTTAAACTAATTTTATTGTTATTGTTGTCCACAAATTTAAGATCCATCTCTAATAATTTTGCTGAATCCATTATTGCATTAGCAATTGCTGTAATATCAGCATTTGAAACAGTACTTATATCCGTAACTCCATTAAGCTTACTTTGCACCATATCGATATTTGCTTTTATTTTCGCTTCTGTAGTTGAATTAATTTGCACCTTTTGTAAGTGTTCTACTATAAGTCCAGTATCAGAAATACCCGCATTGTTTAATGCTTTAGTTAAGTCGTCAATGGTTGATGCAGATGCTGTGATTGTAAAAGCAAACATTAATACTGCTGCTAATAATGTAATTATAAAATTTTTCTTTTGTTTCATTATTATTCCTCCTTTAATCTAATTAAATATTTTCTTGAACTTCTTTAAGTTTATCATAGTTTTTTTATTGCTACAATGGATTTTTTCACGAATATGCTCGAATTATGCTAGTATATTATGTTAAAAACCACTTTTATTTCTATTGCATATGCTTTTGTAATAGAATCTGACATTCAATTCTTTCTACAGCATCATAGCATCTATTTCAATTTTGGAAAGCATATGTTCTTAACTATAATATAGAGGTGTACCACTTTTTGTGTGGACACCTCTATGATTTTTCCTGCATTATAGATTTATATAATTTCTTTAAGTATTCTTATTGCATCCTCCACATCCTTCATAGAAACCATCTCTGATATAGAGTGTGGATATCTACAAGGAATTGAAACTACACCTGTCTTTATTCCACCTTTTTCTTTGTGAATATTTCCGCCATCTGTACTCCCCTTAGATATTCCATATTGAATTTTTACTTCAGCTCTTTTAGCTGCAATTTCAAGCATTTCTTTGATTTCATGATGCATGATTAAAGTTCTATCTTTGATCTTAATTACTGGACCCTTTCCAAGTTCTAAATTCCCTTCTGCACCAATATAATCTCCTGTTCCTTGCGTGTCTAGTACTATGCAATAATCTGGTTCTATAGTATAAGCTGCTGCTCTCGCACCCCTTCCTCCTAATTCCTCTTGAGTAGAAAATACAAAATATAGTTCACAGTTAGTTTCTTTAATTTCCTTTATCATTCTAAGAAGAATATAGCACCCAATCCTATCATCCAAACAAGGACTCATTATCTTATCGTCAATCTCCATGCCATCACATAAAAGACATGCGGTCTCTCCTTCTTTCACCTTCTTTAATGCTTCTTCTCTTGAAGATACTCCCAGGTCTATAAATAAATCTTCTACTTTAGGCTCTGACTTTGCAGCGGCAACTTTGCCCATAACTCCATTCTCAAATACAACGAAATTATGTACTATTTCAGATGCATGTATTTCGCCAATATTACTTACTCGTACAAAACCATTGTCCTCTATATATGTAGCTATAAGACCTATTTCATCCATATGAGCACAGAACATTATTTTTTCTGCACCTTCGCCTAACTTAACTATTAAATTTCCCATCTTATCTTCTGTTATATTACACTTAACATGCTTTAACTCTTCTTTTATAACTTCTCTAACCTCTTCTTCATGACCACTAACTCCAAAGGCACTAACTAGTTTTTCTAACATTATATCCATAGTTGATCCTCACTTTCATAAAACTTTTTATGGTACACATTTTATTATATTTACTTAGTTAAAATCGTATAAGCACTTATTAGTTTTACACTGTTTTTAGCCACTCAGCCACAAGTCTTACGGTGTTTTTATAATCTTCTAAACTTGCTACTGAAATAGAGGAATGTATATATCTACAAGGTACTGATACTGTAGCTACCTTTGCTCCCTTACCTGACATAAGTATAGCTCCTGCATCATTTCCACCTGCAATTGCTCTTCTTAACTGATATGGTATCTGCTTATCCCCTGCTACCTTTACAATATCCTCTAAAATTTCATTGTTAAAAATGCTGGTTCTATCCATAATGGATAAAGCAGGACCCTTACCTATTTCTGTAGCTCGCAAATGCTTAGGAATACTTGGCATATCTGCACATATAGTTCCTTCTAAAGCTACCCCTATATCTGGTTGTATGTTAAAAGCAGAAACATAAGCTCCTCTTTCTCCTACTTCCTCTTGAACATTAAAACTAACATAAAGGTCACAGTTATAGTTTTCTTTTAATATTTCTATGGCAACAGCACATCCTATTCTATCATCAAAGGCTTTTCCCTTAATAAGTCCATGGCCAAACTCAGCATACTTCATATCAAATACTACAAATTCTCCAAGCTTAATAAGTTTCCTAGTCTCTTCCTTAGATTTAGACCCTATATCAATGCAACACTGACTAGCCTTTACATTCTTCTTTCTTTCATCAGCACTTTGCAAATGAATTGGTTTAAACCCTATTACTCCGGGTATCTTATTCTTACCTATCAATATAACTTTAGACAGAATTACCTTACCATTAATTCCACCTAAGGCCTCAAATCTCAAAGTACCGTCTTCGTTATATCCAGTAATAATAAAACCCACTTCATCCATATGTGCATCTATAAGCACCTTTTTGCCCTTACCTTTTTTATGAGCAATAATATTCCCCATCAAATCTACTTTTATTTCATCTACATAATTCTTTATTTCTTCCTTTATAATTTCTCTTACTTCTCCCTCAAAGCCTGAAGGGCCTGTAGCATTACATAGTTTTTCTAAAAGCATAGTAATCCCTCCACTTCTGCGCTACTTACCTTTTCAATAAACTTAGCTATTATTCTTCCCGTGTTCTTAATGTCTTCCATATTAATAACTTCAACTGAAGTATGCATATACTTAATTGGTATAGATATTAATAGTGTGGGAATCCCCCCTCTAGTCACCTGAATATCCCAAGCATCTGTTCCGGTATTTCCAGATTCCACTTCTACATTATAAGGAATGGAGTACTCATCAGCCAGCTCCATTAGTTTTTCTCTAAACTTTGGATGTATATTAGGACCTATACAAACAACTGGCCCTCCACCTATCTTGTTTTCTCTATTAGAATCTCCCATAGGCCCATTATCAAAGGTTACATCTATAGCTATAGCAAGCGTTGGATTTAAATCATAACTTGCCATTTTAGCTCCTCTGTGACCTACCTCTTCTTGACAAGAGGCTACAAAATACACATCTAAATCATGGCTTACTTTTTCTAATTCTTTACAACAAGTATGCATTGCAACAATGCCCGCTCTATCATCTATTGCCTTGCAGGTTACATTATTATTTAAGAGTTCATAGAAATCTCTTTTTAACGTCACATAGTCTCCTATTGTAACAATTTCTTGTAAATTTTCCTTGTTATATCCCGTATCAATTAATAATCCCTCTATAGTAACGGCTTTTTCTTTTTCTTCATCAGTCATAAGATGAGGTGGCTTAATACCTATAATGCCGTCTATTTGTTTTTTTCCATGAATAATCACTTCCTGAGAAACTAAGGTCTTGGGGTCGATACCATTGCCAATAAATTTTAGAAACCCATTTGCCATTACCTCTGTTATCATAAGAAAAACTTCATCAGAGTGTGCCATAAGCATAATGCTTTTCCCTATTGCATCATTGTTGCCTTTTTTTATAGCGTATAAATTATTTAACTTGCCTTCCTTAACCTCACAGTAAGGCTCAAAAGCTTCTTTAATTAAAGGGTGAATCCAGTGTTCCCTTCCACTTGGCGCATGCGCCTTGCATAAGGTTTTTAATAATTGCAGCTCGTTCATAATTCCCTCCTACTTAACCTTTTGGTTTATGTTTATATAACCAACTAAGTTTATTTAATTTTACTCTTAATTAGCGATTATTACTCTTCTTTTAAGTACATTATAATAAACACTTACTTATGAGTATTCTATATGTAATCGTTTTTCCCTCCAATAAATCTGGGCAACTTTAAGAACTAATCCTCCTTTTATATAGTACCTATGAAAAAAGCCCTAGGAAAAGTTTCCTAAAGCCTTTATTACTTGTCATTATTCTCTAATAAAGTTTCTTTTTGTAAAAGTATATCTACTAATTCACAGTCTTGATTTTTACTTTTCATAGGCACTTTTTCCAAATAAACACTTGTGCTTGGGAACGCAATTGAAACTCCTTGTTTTTGTAGAATGTCCATTATAGTAAAATTTATATTTTCTTTTACCCTTAAGTATTGAGCAAGTTCACTTGTCTCAATGAAGAAATATATAAAGATGTCTAAGCTACTATCATTAAATTTATCAAATCTAACGTGGACAATTTCTCTATTAACCTCAGGGTGATTTTCTATGGCATTTCTAATTTCTCCCACACAAATTTCTAATTGTTCTCTAGATGTTCTATAGTTAATTGCTAAATTGAAATTAACTCTTCGTTTACATCTTCTACTAAAATTAGTTACAGGTTCATTAGACAATTTAGAATTTGGAACCGTTATTACCGCTTGATCAAAGGTTCTTATTCTAGTACTTCTAAAAGATATATCCTCTATAGTACCTTCTAATCCTTCAGAGCTAACCCAATCTCCAATTGAAAAAGGCTTATCTAGTATTATAAATATACCTGCGATAATATTAGCAGCTGCATCTTTAGCTGCTAATGCAAAGGCCAGTCCACCTAGTCCAAGTCCCGTAATAAAACCTTGAATGCTATATCCCCATTTTTCCGCTATTATAGTAATGGCTAGTGCTACTATTATAAGCTTTAATGTTTTTGATATAAATGGAAATAATATATTGTCTACTTTTACATCATAATTTTTATGCATTCTTTCAAACAGTAAAGAAGAGTCTCCAGTGAGATTATGTAATCCCCATGAAATCAGTATTATTATAGCTGAACTAAAAACCTTATCTATAAATTGAATACTTATGGGAAATGCATAAGTTAAAATTCTAAAGGCAAAATACAATCCTAGCACCTCAAAAAAATTGATTAAGGGTCTTTCAAATGCAGATACTATTTTCGTATCCGCACTAAATTTTGTTTTGTTAACAAGTCTTAATATTATTTTGAAAACATATTTTGCAAATATCTTTTTAAGTAATACAAATAATGCAAAAATTCCAACAGCTATTCCTACATATTTAAATTTATCGTATGTAAAATTGCTTGTGAAATCATAAAAAATATACTTTATCTCATCCTTTGTAAAAAAATCAATTATGGTCTGAAACAAAACATCACTCTCCTTCAACTCTGTAATATTAATTATATACTAATTTTAAGATAATAATGATATTATCTCAATGGATTATAGAATAAATTTTAGCATAAAAAAAGCACTTCTTTAAGAAGTGCTTTTCTTATTTGGTGGCTTACCGGGGAATCGAACCCCGGACACCATGATTAAAAGTCATGTGCTCTACCAACTGAGCTAGTAAACCATGTTTACCTGGCGACAACCTACTCTCCCACAAGGTCACCCCTGCA
>CALJTN010000351.1 GCA_937976175.1 uncultured Clostridiaceae bacterium
GGCGTTTAAAACAACGCGAGAAGCTTATTCGTTTTTAAATGCGCTCTATGATATTGTAGCGTTAGAAATAGGGGATGAATATCTATGGCCACAATCTATGCCTTGTGATATACCAGATGAGCAGTACATTCCAATTGCTAAATACAGTGACTCTAGAGAATGTAAAATCGCCAGGGAGTACAGAGAAAAATTATTTAAAAAGTATGGTGGTAAAAAGCAACTTATTTCAGGCATACATTATAATTTTTCTTTTGATGAAGTTTTATTTGAAAAGTTATATAGGCACCAGAAGCCCACTATAAGCTATAAGTTATTTAAAGATGATCTTTATTTAAAGGTTGCAAGAAATTATCTAAGATACAGATGGCTGCTTATTTATCTTACAGGAGCGGCGCCTATTATTCATGCCAGTTATGCCGGAGAATGTACTAAAAAACTACTACCTATTCAAGAAGATAGTTTCTCAAATAAGGGCGCTGTATCTTATAGAAATGGAGAATGTGGTTATAAAAATCATACAGACCTATTTCCAGATTATACAAGTGTAGAAAGTTACATTGCAAGTATAGAAGACTTTGTCAAAGAAAATATGATACAAAGTCATAAAGAGCTTTATACTCAAATCAGACCTAAAGCCAAAGATAATAAAAATCTTTTAAGTTCATTGAAAAATGAGGGGATTCAATATATAGAGATTAGAAGCATAGATATTAACCCATTTGAAAAAAGTGGCATGAGTATGGAAGATTTAGAGTTTACACATGTTTTTATGCTCTACTTATTGCTTAAAGAAGAAACAGACTACTTAGATTGGCAGCGAGATGCTTTATTTAATCAAAAACTCATTTCAAAAAATGGTTTAGAGAGTATAATGCTTAAAAAGGATGGTAAATCAAAAGATAGAGCAGAGTGGATGCTTGATGTACTTGCTGAAATGAACAATATGAGCCAGGTTTTAGGACTTGAGTGGGAAGCACTTATTGATACATTTGTAGAAAAAGCGTTGGATGTAACTAAAACGTGTGCTTATCAGATTACTAAAAAAGTAGAAGAAGAGGGGTATTTAGGTGCACATATTCAGTTAGCCAAAGCCTATAAACAAGAGGCCTATGCAAACCGTTATAAGCTTGAAGGCTACGAAGATCTTGAGCTTTCTACTCAGATTCTTATGAAAGAAGCTATAAAAACAGGGATTAGCGTTGAGGTGTTGGATAGGTCAGATAACTTTATAGCATTTAGTAAAGGTGATAAAATAGAATACGTTAAACAAGCTACTAAAACTTCTAAAGATAGCTATATCACTATGTTAATGATGGAAAACAAAACAGTTACTAAAAAAATACTAGACAAAAACAATGTTTGTGTACCAAAAGGCATAGAGGTTGATGCTACACAAAATCTTGATTTTGTGGCATGTAAATATGCAAATAAGCCTCTCGTTGTAAAACCTAAGTCCACTAATTTTGGAATAGGTATTAGTATTTTCCCAGAAGGTGCAGCAAAAGAAGATATTATACGTGCTCTTGAAATAGCATTTAAACATGATGATACGATACTTATTGAAGAATTTGCAAAAGGAAAAGAATATAGGTTTTTAGTCATTGGAGATGAAGTAGCAGGTATCTTGCACCGCGTTCCGGCTAATGTAAAAGGTGATGGGCATCATACGATAAGAGAACTAGTAGCTATTAAAAATCAGGACTCCTTAAGGGGAAAAGGCTATAAAACACCACTGGAAAAAATTGAATTAGATACAAGCAGTGAGTTGTTTTTAAAACAAAAAGGTATAGGTTTTGATGATATACCTAAAGTATCTGAGGTTATATACCTTAGAGAAAACTCAAATATTAGTACAGGTGGAGATAGTATTGACTATACTGAGAGTATTCCAGATAAGTTTAAGAAAATTGCCGTGCAAGCTGCAAAAGCAGTTGAAGCTAAGTTTTGCGGAGTAGATATGATGCTTGAGGATTACCAAAGTGAAGCAAGCAACTATTCTATTATAGAGATTAATTTTAACCCAGCTATCCATATTCATTCTTTTCCTTATCAAGGCAAGGAAAGGAATATAGCTAGAAGTGTTCTACAAGTATTAGAACTTATTTAATCTATAAATCTTTCATCATCGAAATACGTGAATATAAGAGGGGTATAGCTAGGATGAATTTATTTAAAAAACTAAAACTAGGGATGAAAATAGCTAGTGGATTTAGCATGATTCTTATCTTATTAATTATGGCAGTGATGTTCTCGGTATTTAGCGTAAATAATCTGAATGATCATTTTACGCAGTATACAGAAATCTCAACAGCTGAAATGCTAGTTGGCAGAATACAGGCTAATTTGCTAGAAACGCGTCTAGCGGCAGAAAACTTTATACAGCTAGGAGAAGATTCTCAAAAAGAGCTTTTTGAAAGTCGTTTTAATAAAATGGAGGGATTTATTTTTGAACTTAAAAGTAGTATAAATAATCCTGAAGTACAAAAGATTATGGAGCAGATTTTAGAGCGTTCAAAAGAATATAAGAACGATTTTAATAAAATTGTTGCATATGATAATAAAAGAGCTGAATTATATAGCACGCTTAGTATTAAGGGACCAGAAATTGAAGAAAGCTTGTTGCAACTGCTAGAATCAGTATACCTAAAAAAAGATGAAACACTTGTTTATGGAACAGGAAATGCACTAAGGAACCTATTAAATGCAAGGCTACAAGTTTCTAGATTTCTAGAACTTAATGAACTTGATAGAGTAGACATAGTAATAAAACATTTCTCAGAAATGGATAAATGGATAGAGATTTTACAAAATACGAGTAATAGCGATGAAGAAAAGATACTTTTAGATTT
>CALJTN010000352.1 GCA_937976175.1 uncultured Clostridiaceae bacterium
AAGTTTGTAAGATTTAAACGAAGTTTAAATCTTACAAATAAATCTTAATGTAGTGTGAAGGGATGGTAGAACTATGGAATTATTAATTAAAAATGCAAGAGTAGTTGATGCATCACAGGATTCTACTTTCGACGTTTATATAAATAGTGGAATAATATGTGAAATGGGAAAAAATCTTAAAAAAGACTGTGAGGTAATCTATGGGGAAGGGTACATTTTAGCACCTTCTTTTATAGATCTTCACAGTCATTTTAGAGAACCGGGATATACTTATAAAGAAGACTTATTATCTGGAAGTATGGCAGCAGTTCGAGGAGGATATACTGCAGTAAATCTTATGGCAAATACAAAGCCTGTGTGTAGCTCAATGAACATTATAGATAAGGTGCTTAAAAAGTCTAGGGAAATAAACCTACTGGATATCCATCAATGTGCATCTATTACAGAGGATCTAAAGGGAGAATCTATAGATCATCTATGTGAGTTAACCACTGAAGTAAGATTTATATCTGATGATGGCAGGGGAGTTGCTAATAGTAAGATAATGCTAGAGGCAATGCTTAAGGCTAAAGAAAAGAGTATAACTGTAATATCCCATGCTGAAAATGAAGAGTTAGTGGATATTGATACTAGACTTGCTGAAAATATGATGACCTGGAGAGATATAACCCTTTCGAAATTTACAGGCTGCAAACTTCACTTAGCTCATGTTAGTACAAAAGAAGCTATGAAAGACATTATAGAGGGGAAAAAGCAGGGTGGAAGAATAACCTGTGAAGTTACACCACATCATTTAGCATTAACAGAAGAAACAGAGTATAGAGTAAATCCACCTATGAGGAAAATCCAGGACATAAGTTACTTAATCGAAGCTATAAAAGACGGTTTTGTGGATGTTATAGCTACTGACCACGCACCACATAGCACGGAAGACAAAATAAAAGGGGCTCCGGGCATATCAGGCCTTGAAACCGCATTTGCAGTATGCTTCACTAAATTAGTAGGAGAGGGGCACATTACTCTAAATAAACTTTCTGAATTGATGTCAAAAAATCCAGCTAAAATTATGGGGCTGAATAAGGGTGAAGTTAAAATAGGGTACGACGGAGATTTAGTGCTCTTAGATACTAAAACTAAATATAACATCGACTCTTCAGAATTCTTATCAAAAGGAAAGAATACTCCCTTTGAGGGAAGGTCTGTAATGGGCATGGTCATGTGCACCATTAAGGCAGGGCGCGTAGTTTACAAAGCTAAGACATGTGAAAATGAGTAATAGCTTTGAAGATAAGATAGTAGAAGTGTAAGTAAAATAGTAGATTCACAAATAAAATAGCAGGGGTGGGGTAATGAATGATTATAGATAAATTATTTAAAAGTGTAGAAGAGAAAGGTAATGTATGCGTGGGACTAGATACAGCACTGGAATACTTACCGGTGAGTTTTAGAAATAAGTTTTCATATGAAGAGCAGGCCTTATATAGATTTAATCAAGCAGTAATTGATGCTACTTTTGATGTATCAGCTTGTTATAAGGTGCAAATAGCATATTATGAAGCACTAGGACTCAAAGGTTTAAAAGTATACAAAGATACCTTAAGTTATATAAAAAGTAAAGGCGGCATAGTAATTGCAGATGTTAAAAGAGGAGATATTGCAAAAACAGCAGAAATGTATGCTAAAGCCCATTTTGAGGGGGATTTTGAAAGTGACTTTATAACTGTAAACCCATATATGGGGATGGATAGCGTAGAACCATATCTGACCTATGTAAAAAATAAGGAAAAAGGATTATTTTCACTAGTAAGAACCTCAAATAAAGGGGCAGAGGATATAGAGTATATACAGAATAAAGAAAATAAGAGAGTTTATGATATTGTGGGAGAAAAATTATTAAAAATTGGGAGTGAATATATGGGAGAATGCGGATATAGCTCTCTAGGTGGAGTGGTTGGATGCACACATATAGATGAAGGATTAAAGATGAGAAAAACTTTAGAAAAAATGTTTTTCTTAATACCTGGGTATGGAGCCCAAGGTGGAGCAGCTGAAGATGTAGCCATATATTTAAATAGTGGAAATGGTGGAGTTGTGAATGCCTCAAGAAGTATTTTGCTGGCATACGAGAAGGCTGAGCATGGAGAAGGTCATTTTGAAGAACATGCTAGAGCAGAGACAATAAAGATGAGAGATGAAATAATAGCAGCAGCAAAAAAATAAAACAATCCACAAATTTTATGAAGATACTGGAGGGGTATATTTGATATGTTCAGTAGAGAAGGTCTATGAAAATATTGAGATAAGTGAGGGAGTGTATAAGCTTTCCATAAAGGGCAAGTTTAACGTAAAGCCAGGACAATTCTTTATGTTAAAGGTAGGAGAATTGGAACCACTGTTACCAAGACCTATAAGTGTGCAAGATGTGAGTGAAGATAGCATAAGCTTTTTATATCAAATAGTGGGGCAAGGTACAAAACTTCTCAGTAAACTTCGGGAAAATGAGGAGGTTCAGATAATGGGTCCCCTAGGAAATGGATTTGATGTAGAAAAAATAAAGGGGAAGATTGCTGTAGTATCTGGCGGAATTGGTATAGCACCCATGGTGTATTTAATCAAAAAGCTAACAAACTGTGAAGTAGATTTGTATGCAGGGTTTAAAACTGTGGACTATTCTGTGGATTCTGTGGAAAAATATGTAAATAAAATTTACTTATCCACAGAAAGTGGTAAAATCGGTCATAAGGGATACGTAACAGATATAATTAATCCACAGAAATATCAAACAGTTATATGCTGCGGACCAGAAATTATGATGAAAAAGGTTATAAATATATGTAATGATGCGAAAGTACCAGTATATGTGTCTATGGAGAATCATATGGCCTGTGGAATAGGTGCATGTCTTGTATGTACTTGTAAAACC
>CALJTN010000353.1 GCA_937976175.1 uncultured Clostridiaceae bacterium
GCTCATTACAATTCTTTTAGTTTTATAACTAAAAATTTACTTTTACTAAAGTAATTAACTGGTTTAACGAAATATTATTTCGTTTCTTTACCTATTTCTCTGTTTAATTTTCAAAGACCAATGCTTTATGCCACCATCTGATGACTTTTACTATTATAATTCTTTTTTTCCTCGTTGTCAACTATTAAAAAATCTTTGATAACGAATTTTTATTTCATCACCCTCACTTAAAGTTAATTTATAACTGCGTGTTTCAGCGACAAGTAATATGATATCATATGTATCTAACACCATTTGTTTATAATTAGCCATTAGATGAGTTTAATTTGATATTTGTACTTATTCCTCTTATATATTCTGTTTTACTTATAATGATACACTTGGCACATTTGTTGTACATATAAAGCTTATAGTAACCTAATAAACAAAAACACCAGTAAAAATAACCTTTTTTACTGGTGTTTTATTAAATAATCACGCTTAGTGCAACAGTGCTACAAGGACATTATTATTTCCTTGTATTTATTTCCTCTTACTTCAAAGTTCTCAAACATATCAAAGCTTGCACATGCCGGGGATAGAATAACTATATCCCCCGACTTGGAAACTCCTTTAGCTCTATAAATTGCTTCCTTAAAGTCCTCAGCAATAATGATCTCTAAAAATGTCTTCTTCTCTTTTAATATACTTTCAAAAACATCTTTTATTTTATATTTAGTAGCACCCACTAATATCAGTGTTTTAATATTAGTATAAGCTTCTTCTGCTAGAGGTTCAAAAGGAATTTGCTTATCATATCCTCCTGCAATTAAGATAACCGGCTTTTCAAAAGCTTTAAGGCTTGCTATAGTTCTAGTGGGACTAGACGCTATTGAGTCATTGTAGTACTTAACGCCCTCTACTTCTCTCACGAATTCACCTCTATGAGGCACTCCCGTAAAGGTAGTTGCCACTTCTCTCATGCTTATAATTGATACTTCATCTACAACTGCACAAAAAGCGGTTAGTAGATTTTCAACGTTATGCATTCCCTTTAGCCTTATTTCCTCGACATTACATACCACCCTATCCTCAATAACCAATTTACCATTTTCATAATATGCACCATGTTCCATCTTATCTACTACACTAAAATACTTAATTTTACCCTTGGCCTCTTTTCTTAATTCAAAGGTTAAAGCATTTCCCTTATTCAATACAAGTAGATCTTCATCACTTTGGTATCTAAATATGTTTTTCTTTGCATTTACATACTCTTCCATATCCTTATGGATATCAAGATGATTAGGACTTAAATTTGTTACTACTGATACATTTGTAGAAACAGTCATAGTCATAAGCTGAAAGCTTGACAATTCCAATACTACCTTATCATCTTTGCTTATTTCTTCAATATTCGCAAATAGTGGAGTTCCTATATTCCCTCCAACCCAAGTTTTATATCCTTCTTTTTTTAATATATTATATATTATTGTAGTTGTAGTTGTTTTTCCATCACTACCAGTGACACCGAAAGTTTTAGCTGGACAATATTTTATAAACTCTTCCATTTCTGATGTTACATATGCTCCCTCTTCTTTTGCTTTTAAAAGAGCAGGGTCATCTATTCTCATAGATGGTGTTTTAAAAATAACATCAAATCCTGTTAAGTCATTTAAATAATCTTCTCCTAATACTAATTTTACTCCATTTTTCTCAAAGTCTGAAGCTACTTGTCCAAGCAAACTATAGGTTTTTTTATCAAAAGCTGTAACAATTGCCTCCAGTTTCACTAGGAAATGTATCAAAGGAATGTTGCTAACCCCTATCCCTACAACTCCAACCTTTTTTCCTTTTATAAACTCTTTAAATTCACTGAAATCTCTCTTCATATAACCCTCCATGTAATCTTCATATATTTCATATATTTCATATTATATTATTAATTTCACCAATTTGTTTGTAATAATTATAACACTTAAATCATTGCCTGTGGTACTGCTATATTAATCATTTTCTTTAAATCATATTTCTATTATAGACATATTCATTATTAATAACCTTTGATTATAGCTTTTTCTTATATGTTTCTAAATAGAGCTACTATTTTTACAAGTTTCAGAACATAGAGATATTATGAATTGTATGAATTGATTTAATTTAATGACTTTTTATTCTGCTATTGCCTAATAATTTACTTGTATGGTATACTCGTCAAGTGCCGTAAGGAACATGTTAATATACTTCCCCAAGTTTTAATTAACATAACCACATCCCCATAATTAAACCCTATTTTCACCGGATTTTGTCCGGTTTTTTTTATTTGTATTTATTCTATAAAAAAATAGCGCATAGTATAAATTTAGCCTACGAAAGCTTAACTTTATACTACGCACTATCATCTAATTGAAACTAACAATTTAAAATTCAAGTTTTTCCTCTATGAACTTTTCTAACTCATCTATACCTATTCTTATTTGATTCATTGTGTCTCTATCTCTAACTGTTACAGTATTATCCTCTAAAGTGTCAAAATCCACAGTTATACAGTATGGAGTTCCGATCTCATCTTCTCTTCTATATCTCTTTCCTATACTTCCAGTTTCATCGTAATCTACATTGAATTTTTTACTTAGCATATTAAAAACTTCAAGTGATTTTTCTGACAACTTTTTACTTAAAGGTAAAATAGCTGCCTTAAATGGAGCAAGTGCTGGGTGTAAATGAAGGACTGTTCTTACATCTCCACCTTCAAGTTCTTCTTCATCATATGCATTAACTAAAAATGCAAGAGCAACTCTATCTGCGCCTAGTGAAGGTTCAATACAATAAGGTATATATTTTTCATTAGTTACAGGATCCAAATAGCTGAGATCTTGTCCGGAATGTTCCATATGCTTCTTTAAATCATAATCGGTTCTATCAGCAATTCCCCATAACTCTCCCCATCCAAAAGGAAATAAAAACTCTATATCACAAGTAGCATTACTATAGAAGGACAACTCCTCTTCACCGTGATCTCTAAATCTTAAATTTTCCTTTATCATTCCTAAATTAAATAAGAAATTAGCACAATATTCCTTCCAATATGCAAACCACTCTAAATCAGTACCTGGCTTACAAAAAAACTCTAACTCCATTTGTTCAAATTCTCTTGTTCTAAAAATAAAGTTTCCTGGTGTTATTTCATTTCTAAAAGACTTTCCTATCTGACCTATTCCAAAGGGAACTTTTTTTCTCGAAGTTCTTTGAACATTTTTAAAGTTTACAAATATTCCTTGAGCTGTTTCTGGTCTTAAATAGATATCTGCTTTTCCATCTTCAGTTATTCCTTGGGAAGTTTTAAACATTAAATTAAACTTTCTAATGTCAGTGAAATTCTTCTTTTCACATTTAGGACACACTATTCCTTGTTTTTCTATATATTCTTTTAACTCTTCATTTGTCCATCCATCAGCAGTAGCTACTTCTGCTCCCTGCTCTGTCATATGATCCTCTACTAATTTATCTGCTCTAAATCTAGCTTTACATTCTTTACAATCCATTAATGGATCTGAGAATCCTCCAACGTGGCCTGTTGCAACCCATACCTCTGGATTCATAAGTATAGCGCAATCCACTCCAACATTATAAGGACTTTCTTGAACGAATTTTTTCCACCAAGCTTTTTTTACATTGTTTTTAAATTCCACTCCTAAAGGGCCATAATCCCATGAGTTAGCTAGACCACCGTATATGTCTGATCCTGGGAACACGTATCCTCTATTTTTGCATAAAGCAACAACTTTATCCATGCTTTTTTCAAATGCCATATTAACGCCTCCTAAATTTAAAATTTTTTAATGGTAACTTGTTTTATATGCTTCTACGTGATATGCAAAAAACATCATACTATTATAGCTTGCATCCTTTAGCATTCTATCAATATATAACCAGTTTAAACATTGCATCACACGCACATAAATCATTTTTTAGTATTTTAAGTATAAAAAAAAGACTATACCCTAAGGGACGAAAATTATTTCCGCGGTTCCACCCTTATTGGCACAAGCCCAACTCTAAGTTCTGTACACTCAAAAGCTCCCTTCATAGCAATACCCTGATTGTTTACACCAACCACAATCTCTCTTACTAAAGTACTACCACTACTCTTCTTTATCATAGTGAAATATTCTATTATATTAATGCTTCCTAATATTTATCTTAATGCTACTAATACTATTATGCACTTTTTATAAAGATAAAACTCCAATGAAATTTTTACCATCAAAGAATTACAATAAGTACAAAAAATAAAAAATGGCTCCGCGAAAAGGATTTGAACCTTCAACCTATCGGTTAACAGCCGAGTGCTCCACCGTTGAGCTATCGCGGAATAATGTCATCAATTACTATAATGATATTATAACACAAGTAATTAAAAGGTCAATAGTTTTTTTATTTTCTTAAAACTTTTATTTTTCTTGGAATTTTATTAGGAAAATAAAAGGACACTTTAGATTAACTAAACTATCCTTTTAACTAACTTTATTATACTACTGCATTGGTTTCATTGTAGGGAATAATATAACATCTCTTATTGAGTAGGAATCAGTTAAGAACATTACCATTCTATCAATTCCTATACCAAGGCCTCCTGTTGGTGGCATTCCTATTTCTAATGCGCTCATAAATTCTTCATCTATTAAATAAGCCTCATCATCACCAAGTTCTCTTTCTTTTGCTTGTTGCATGAATCTATCTCTTTGAACTACTGGGTCATTTAGCTCTGAGTATGCATTACATACCTCTCTTCCGAATACAAAGCCTTCAAATCTTTCTGTAAATTCTGCATTTCCTCTTTTCTTCTTAGTTAGAGGTGATATTTCTACAGGATAATCGCATAGGAATGTTGGTTGAATCAAATGTTCCTCTGCATACTCTTCAAATAGTGCATTCAATATGTCTGCTTTTGTGCAATCCTCTATTTCTTTTTTAAATTGTAGATGCTTTTCCTTGGCGATCTTCCTAGCCTCTTCATCTGTGCTGATTTGTGTAAAATCCACTCCTGAATATTCTTTTACTGCATCTACCATAGTAATTCTTCTCCATGGTGGTGTAAAGTCTATCTCAGTTCCTTGATAGTTAACCTTTGTAGTTCCATGGATCTTTTCACAAACATAGGCTATCATATTTTCCATGATTTCCATCATGTCATTATAATCTGCATAAGCTTCATACAGTTCTATCATTGTAAACTCTGGATTATGTCTTATATCTATCCCTTCATTTCTGAAGTTTTTGCCCATATCATATACCTTTTCAAACCCAGCAACAATAAGTCTCTTCAGATATAGTTCCGTTGCAATTCTAAGATACATGTCAATGTCTAGTGCATTATGATGAGTCATAAATGGTCTCGCTGCAGCGCCTCCTGCTATTGGTGATAAAATTGGGGTTTCAGCTTCTAAATACCCCCTATTATCTAAGAACTCTCTCACATACCTAATTATGGCTATCCTCTTCATAAAGGTGTCTTTTACTTCTGGATTCATAATTATATCTACTTCTCTTTGTCTGTATCTCAAATCAGGATCTTTCAAGCCGTGCCACTTTTCTGGAAGTGGTTTTAGCGACTTAGCTATTAGCTGAAAATCCACTATATGTAATGATATTTCACCAGTTTTTGTAACAAATGGTGTACCAGTTATGCTTACAAAATCTCCTATATCAAAAGTTTTAAATTCTTTTAACTTCTCTTCGCCTACATCATTTATTTTTATGTATAGTTGAATCTTACCATATCTATCATGTATATCGGAGAAACCAGCCTTACCATGAACTCTTTTAGACATAAGTCTACCTGCTACAGTAACTTCCGCACCTTCTAATTTCTCATAATTATCTTTAACCTCTTGTGATGTATGAGTTCTTTCAACTCTGTATACATCAAATGGATCCTTACCTTGTTCCTGTAAATCAGATAATTTTTGTCTTCTTATAGTTACCTGTTCATTATATTCAGCTTCAAGTTCTTGTACATTGCTTTCTTCGTTTGACATTAATATCCCTCCCGCTTTCTTCTAAGGCAAAAAAATAGCTAATAACCATTTAGTCTGCACTATTGCTTCTGTGTATATATTTCTTTAGGGTACCTCTCAATTGCAAACTGATAGGTACCCTCATTTTCCATAAAAATTAATAATGAAAAAAAATTATCCTCTTCTTACTTCTAAAACTTCATATTTTCCAACACCATCTGGAACAGTAACTTCTATAATTGCTCCTGCCTTCTTACCAACTAATCCACTTCCAACTGGTGATTCATTTGATATCTTATTTTCCATTGGATCCGCTTCTGCTGAACCCACTATATAAAATTCAACTTCTTCATCAAATACATGATCTTTAACCTTAACTATAGATCCTATACTAACTACATCTTTTTCAATTTCATTTTCATCTATAACGCTTGCGTTTCTAAGCATATTTTCTAGTTGTATTATTCTACCCTCTACAAACGCCTGCTCATTTTTAGCTTCATCATACTCTGAGTTCTCACTTAAGTCTCCATAACCAAGTGCTACCTTTATCTTTTCAGTTATATCTTTTCTCTTTACACTCTTAAGAAATTCTAATTCTTCTTCTAATTTTCTAATTCCCTCGTAGGTCATTACATATTTTTTTGGCTCGCTCATTTATTTCTCCCCTTTTAAATTTTTATTGAATATCCATAGAATTCACTATAAAGTAATAATCCCCAAACACATTGCTCCCCACCATAATAATGTTTCATTAAAAATATAGCAAGTTCATAGGCTTTATATAATATAAGACTATTAGTTCAAATTGATGAATTATTGGGGCTAAAATTCATTATTAGAATAACAATCCATGTAACCATTTAGCACATTATAAATCAGCACACAAATATTGTCAACATCTTAGGTTCAAAACCAGCTAACATATTATATTATTATTGAATTTTACTTCTTTTAAGTATATGCCATTATTTTTAATCGCTTTTTCAATATCCTTTTCTTGCATTTGGCACAATATGGACGCTAGGAGTTCCGCAGAAAAATTAACCTCATGAGCATTCCAAGGTACACTATAGCTTACATCATTTACAGCTATAATATTCTTTGATTCACTCACACTATTGTCTAATAACCATACTAATTTTTCATTACTAAACTCATAATTTTTAGATGAAATAATAAAATCCGCTATCTTAATGGCATAGGGTTCATCATCTGTGACAATAGGTGATACGCCGAAATTTGCAGTGATATAATCTGCTAGCTTTCTTGCCTTCACTAAGTCCCATGACAAAAACACAATATATTTACTTTGTTTGGCGAGTTCCACAATAATATTATAGTTTATCATATCTACAGCATCATATACTACTATACAGCAATTTTTTAGACTTTTGTTTCTTATCCTAAGCATAAGTTGTATGCTTTTTATAACACTAAAAGCAAAAAAACGTCTTTGAAATTTATTAAAATAATTATAATCTAAGATCCTTAGTGTTTTTAGGGATAACTCCACGTTTTTAAATTTACATATTTTTTTAGCGTATGCTAAATTATAGAGGTATGCACTTCTATTAAAATTGGGTGGTAATCTTATACTTGCAACTTTAATATCTAAGTCTTTAATGTACTCACTACTTATCAACTTTATCTTTCGTTTATCTCTAATCTTGCTTAAAAATCCAAATTGGTTATAGGAGTTATGGGTATTTGAAGTCACACATAAAATCGGCTTCATAAATATGCACCTTATAAATTAATGTACTACCATCTTATTCAGCCTTAATTATATACATTCATGTTTTAATTTAAAAATTATTCATTTATGGTTTTCAAATACTCTTTATAAACTAAAAGCACTTGCTTTACCTCATCATAGCTCTTTTTTGTATTAACTTCATTTTTAACTTCAGTGCAGTTGCTAAGGCCTTTAACATACCAACCTGTATGTTTTCTCATTTCTCTAACCGCTTTAATTTCTTCATAATATTTTACAGCTAAATCTAAATGCCTCATACACATATCTATTTTTTCCACAGCTGTAGGATAGGTAACTGTTTCTCCATTTATCGCCTGCATAACCTCTCTAAAAATCCAAGGATTGCCCATAGCGCCTCTTGCAATCATTATAGCATCACAATTAGTGATTTCTTTTATTTTTATAGCTGCTTCCACAGAAAATACATCTCCATTGCCTATTACGGGTACTTTGACACTTTCCTTTACAGCTCTTATAATATCCCAATCAGCCTTACCTTCATACATTTGTTCTCTAGTTCTACCGTGCACCGCAATAGCATCTACACCTGCATCCTCCATGTATTTAGCAAATTCTACCGCATTAATATTATTTGAATCAAATCCCTTTCTGAACTTTACTGTCACAGGCTTTGTAGAATTTTTTTTCATTTCTTTTATTATTTCAGCTGCTAACTTAGGGTTTTGCATCAATGCCGACCCCTCACCATTTTTCACTATTTTAGGCACAGGACAACCCATATTTACGTCAACTATACATATGTCATCCCTTGTATTGAAGATTTCACAGGCACTAGCCATAACCTTAGGTTCATTACCAAATATTTGAATAGCTACAGGTTTTTCCAGGTCAGAAATTCTCATAAGAGCCTCTGTATTACTACTGCCATAATATAAGCCCTTAGCACTTACCATTTCAGTGTATAGAAGGCCACACCCTAGTTCTTTGCACAATCCCCTAAAGGCAATATCCGTAACCCCTGCCATAGGAGCTAAAAAAACATTATTTTCAAAGTGAAGATTTGATATTTTCATTAAATCACCTATTCCCTATTCTTTTCATAAATCATTCTAAGCCCTTCTAAGGTTAAGTACGGGCGAACCTCATCGATAGTAGAAGAATCCGTTCTTATTACTTGTGCTAGTCCCCCTGTTGCCACTACAAAAGGCTCTTCCTCTCCAATGCTAATCATTTCACTTTTCATTTTATTAACAATGTAGTCTACTTGGCCAATATAGCCGTATATTATTCCAGCCTGCATGCTTGAAACTGTGTTTTTACATATAACAGTCTCTGGTTTTATAAGTTCTACACGTGGTAACTTTGCCGCTCTCTCAAATAGTGCTTCAGAAGCTATTTTAATACCAGGGCATATAGTTCCGCCCAGATAATTAGCATCCCTACTTATAGCACAAAAGGTTGTAGCTGTACCAAAGTCTATTAAAATTAGCGACCTTTTATAAATTTCATGTGCAGAAACAGCATTAACAATTCTATCCGCACCTACTTCTTTAGGATTATCATATTTTACATTTATACCAGTTTTAACTCCCGGTCCTACTATCATTGGCATCAGCTTAAAATATTTTCTTATCATATGTTCTAGTGAGTACATAATATTAGGAACAACTGAAGAGATTATCACGCCTTCAATATGTTCAACTTTTATGTTTCGTTGATAAAATAATTGCATTACTTGAATTCCATATTCATCAGCAGTTTTTTTTGCATCAGTAGACAGTCTCCACTCTACAACTAACTCCTTTTCCTTAAAAATTCCCAAAACAGTATTCGTATTTCCAACATCTAAAACTAAAATCACTTTATACACCGCCTATATAATATAAAAGCAGCTCATAGGCTGCTTTATATTTTTTACATGTTAAAAACACAGGAATAGTATATCCAATATTATAAAACACTAGTTTAACTATTCCTAATTTAACAATTTAATTTTAACAAGTTGAGTATATTTGTCAAGTTAAATCTTTATAAGAAGATTTGCTGTGATAATAAGTTTTACGAAAATATGATTTAACTATGTTAATTTGTCGGCATTTCACATTGAATCTCGTCTAATATTTCTTTTTGGTCATTTAGCAAAGTATATAATTCTAATTTCATTGTACCTTCTCTCTCAGCGCTCAAAAAACTAGTATACATGTTAACTAAGTTTTTCTCACTATTAACAATATTATTTCCCCTAAGCTCCGCTTCCTTGATAATGGAATTGTTAGAATTCTGCATTTTACCCCTACCTCTCTAAATATTTTTCAAGCACCGAAATATGTAGATTGTGTTTGTTACTTAAATCTTCACATAGAATTATTACCCCTTGACTTCTCGTAACATTGGCAAATTCTCTATACTTATTTACAATTTCTTTTTCTTTTTGAATCAAATTCCCAATCGCAGTCTGTTTATGCATTATAAAACACCAACTCCTTTTCTTTATTATTCTCCAAAAAAAAAGGTATATTCAATTTTATAAATAATATCTATATTTTCCATGGAAAAATTAAAACTCTCTACCTATAATTAGATAAAGAGTTTTATTTTTATTTAAAACAAGAAGAATAAGCTAGACCTATAATACGCCGAAAATAGTTAAAAGAATTCCTGCGGCAACAGCAGATCCGATTACGCCCGCTACATTAGGACCCATAGCATGCATAAGCAGAAAATTACTTGGATCCGCTTCTTGTCCCACCACTTGGGAAACTCTAGCTGCCATTGGTACCGCTGAAACTCCAGCTGATCCTATTAATGGGTTAATCTTTCCCTTTGTAACCTTATACATAATTTTCCCTATTATAACTCCCGCTGCAGTACTTATACAAAAAGCAATCATACCTAGAGCAACTATTAATAAGGTCTCCTTTCTTAGAAACACCTCTGCTTTTGCTGTGGCGCCAACAGCCAGTCCTAAAAATATAGTTATTATATTTATTAATGCATTTTGAGCTGTATCTGATAACCTTCCAACTACGCCTGACTCTTTAAATAAGTTTCCTAGCATTAGCATTCCAATTAGGGACGCTACAGATGGAAGCATTAAAACTACTATTATAGTAACTACTATGGGAAATATAATCTTTTCAATTTGCTTAACTTGTCTTAATTGTCCCATTTTAACTGTTCTTTCTTCCTTTGTAGTTAACAATTTCATTATAGGAGGCTGTATCAACGGCACCAATGCCATATATGAATAAGCCGCCACTGCAATTGGTCCTAAAAGATGTCTTGCCAGCTTACTAGTTAAGAAAATTGCGGTAGGACCATCTGCACCCCCTATAATGCCTATGGAAGCCGCCTCCTGTGGCGTAAACCCCATAAGTATGGCCGCGCTAAATGCAAAGAAAATTCCAAATTGTGCCCCCGCTCCCATAAGCACACTAGATGGATTGGCCAGTAGCGGTCCAAAATCCGTCATAGCTCCTACTCCTAAAAATATAAGCGGCGGGTATATATTTAGATCTATCCCCTGATATAAGTAATAAAACAATCCTCCTGGTTCACTCCCATGTGGCGCACCCATGATATTGGTAATTGGTAAGTTTGCTAATAACATACCAAAAGCTATAGGTAAAAGAAGTAAGGGTTCGAATTTTTTTCCTATAGCAGCATATATGAGCAAACATGATATTCCTATCATTAAAAAATGAGGCCCGTCCATTTTTACAAAACCAGAAGAAAGCCATAGGTTATTTATCACTTCTAAGATATCCATTTACATCACCTCTCTCCCTCGTTACTGAATAACTGCTAAAACATCTCCTGTATTAACAGTAGCTCCTTTAGCTACATTTACTTCTAAAATCGTTCCATCATTGGGTGCCATAATCTCATTTTCCATCTTCATAGCCTCTAGTATAAATAGTACTTGTCCTTTTTTAACGCTATCGCCTGGATTTACATTGACATTAAGCACATTTCCTGGCATAGGGCATTCTATTTTTTGCCCACTTGCCACTGTTTTTTTTACTTGAGCCTTAGGTGATGGCTGAGCTTTTTTGGGTGCGGCTTCTGTTACTGCTACAGGCGCTGGGCTACTGGCAAATTCCCCCTTAACCTCCTCAACCTCTACTTCATATGCAATTCCATTAACTTTTATATTATATTTTTTCATTTTTATTCCTCCTAACTATCCCTCAAAATTATTTCTAATTGTAGACATTCCATGTGCCCAATTATTATTTACTCTTTTGATGCTCTTTATTTTTAAATTTGACTCTGGTATATCTAAGTAAGCAGATAATGCTGCTGCTATTACTGCCACTACCTCTAAATCATCTTGAAACTCCTCTTGCACTTCCTCTTCTTCTTCAATTATATTCACCTTATGAGTCTGAATTTTCTTAGATCTAAAGTTTAAAACAAAACTTTGAAATCTAATTATATATTGTAGAATAACGAGCAAGGAAAAAACTATAA
>CALJTN010000354.1 GCA_937976175.1 uncultured Clostridiaceae bacterium
CTTGAGGAATGCCTAAGAGCTAGCAAATATTGAGCTGATTTAATTTATTTCATTATAAAAAAGGCTACTACCATTAATACATGCCATCACAATATACAAAGATTGAGTGTGAAGCTTACTGTGGATTATGCTTATAACGTAGGTTTTTCTAATCCAAAATGCTTGGCTAAAATATCAAGGGTCTGCTCACGTGTATCAAAATCAGTATTTTCTTTTACAATTGTGAAAAAACCGCTGTTTGCAAGCTCCTCATAGCATTCTTTGCTGTTAATCCGTGCTATGCATTCTCGAAAGTTTCTCATTGTTTTTTCTGGATTTTCTGCTTTTTGAATTTCTGACAGCAGAAATTGTTTATCTTCGTCACTTCTATCAAAGAATTTATCCACTGACATAGATTGTGGTGAAAGCATAATTGCTACTTGATGAAAATCTGTTATTTCCCGAAGGATATCAACTGGAATATTTGTGTCCACTATAACCTTCTGGGATTTAGAAATATGAATTAGTTCGGCAACTTCAAATTCAACTAATTCCCGTGATGTATCGTAAATCCACTTTGCATATTCCTCTGGTGTTCTGTTTAGGAACTCTTGCCAATCCTTCATAGTTTTAAAATAACAAAGATTAGGATATTTATCCGGTGTAGCTAACTTATTTGTAATGTTAAAGTGGTAATTTTCGCCACAAAGAATCAATCCATATTTCTCAGCAATCATAGCCGCCATAGTTGATTTTCCAGCATATGCTGTTCCGTTGATAAAATACACATTTCTCAAGTAATGCTTTATAATACTGTTGTTTATTTGCATATTATTCACTCCTTATAGTTAAATAGTTTTTTTGCATAACAAATTAACCCATTACAATGGGTTATTTCAACTTATACAATTTATTAGCGAATCCTATTTGTACCTATAAAGATATGACAATACATTTTTTAACTACCTCCATCAGAAAACATTAAAATTTATAGTTTGTAATTTTATGAAATTATATCATAATTATACATGATATTTTTATTGTTTACCACACTTTTGAATATTCTTTTTAAATACTATTTTTAAGCAACTTTAGGAGCTTAGTAAAGTTCTAACTAATATTTTAGCTCTAGCAGATAAATTAAAAAGTGGAACTATAGAAAAAGATCTAGGCATATCTTTAAAGACAGTAGCAACCAGAGGTAAAAATCTTACAGCGAAACTGGCCCCCTTAAAACCTCGCTTATTTCTTGAGTTACCAAATCAATCCATACACTATATTTACAGTTTCCTCTAGTGGGGTGATAGGATACCCAGTTTTTTGCTATGATTTTCTTTGAACGTACACAATATGCAAACAAATGTTTAGCATGGCTAGGCTTTTTCCAGTGCGTAGTAATATCATCAAATCCATTTATCTTGCAATACTCAGCAAGTAATTCCTCGCCTTGTTTTATGGATATTTTTTTCTTAAATAGACCTTTAAAGTACATTCTGTAATTCCTCCTCTTATACTCTATTTAATGTATTGTTAATATAGTTTTCAGTTATAAAATCTACATAAAGATAAAAAAAACAACCTGCTTACACAGATTGGGCAGGTTGCACCATAAACTCTATACGTTCCAGGTGCCCAGATACAGAACGTACTTCTTCGTTTCCCACTAATACATTTATTCTATTAAATACCATAAAATACCTTTTAATATAAGGAAATATCGTATTCTATTTTCAATTAGATTTCGACAGATAGAGAAGATTTATTAAGCATAGATCGGATTTATATGTACCTTTTGTCTATTAAAAAATTATATGACACAATATAAAGAAATAGTGCCCCAACTACTGGGGCACTATTTCTCTAAGCTACATCAACAGCACTAGTATCTGTAGTAACTATCTTAGCATCTTTTTTGCCAGTTAAGTTACCGCTGGCTGATACGAAGATGTTCTTTGCAATGATTAAATTCATAAGAGCATTTACCTCAGCTTCTGTTACAGTGGGTACTCCATTTCCATCCGCCTTAAGGTCATCTACAGTTAAAGTAAAATACTTACCTTCTGTAGCTGTTAAAAATCTCATAACTAATTTATGCATATGACTTTTCCTCCTTTAAAATTATTTAACTCTCAATTCTCAACTAAAAAAACTATTCCCTAACTAAGCTGAATTTGTCTTCTCTGTCTAGGCCAAACAATGGATAAGTTTTCAGGTTTGATATAGCTTCGCCTATTGCAAAAATGTCCTCATCCACTGCAGCAACCTTAAGGTTACTTAGTGTTTTTGTTACAAATTTGTCTTTTCCACGCTCATCAACACCTACCTTCATTGTAAGTTTTAGAGCACTGGATACCTTTGTAGATACTACTGCCATATTGACTCACTCCTTTCATATTGGTTTCATTGAATATATATGCCCCAGAAGAGTTTTGTGCGGAATTTTTAAAAAATATAAATTTATATAAGGGCTTTCAGTTTTTCTAGAGCTTTTTTCTTAATTCTTGCAAGTTGATGGTAGCTTTTATCACTATCACAGGCTACCTCGCCTAGGGACTGATCTAGAAGATAATATCTTTCTATAACCTCACGCTCTAAGGGCTCAAGGGTGTCAAGAGCTGCATAGAGTTTTTTCACTTCCTCGTAGGCAATTACCTCATCCTCTAGGGTAAATTCATAATCCCCAGCAGTATCAAAATCAAGCATCTCATTGTTTGGTACTTCTCTAAAATGTTTTATTTGTCCCTTTAAAAGAGCTTTAAAATTCATTTTTATAGCATTGATGCAATAGCCATTAAAACTGTTGCTACCTAGCTTGTACATAGCAATGGCTTTGATGACAGAAAGATAACCGTGCTGAACTAAATCCTCTAGCTCGAAATCTTTAATATGATATCTTGAAGCCTCTTTGAATATGAGATATTTGAACTTTTCAATTATCTCCTCTGTAGCGCCGCTGTCCTTAGCTTTAGCCTTTTCAACTAACTTTTCCATAATAAAACACCATCCTTTTTATTTATTTCTTCTTTCTTATTACTTCTTATTCTATTACTTGGTAGCCCCTTATAAGCCCCTTGCAAGTCCCTACTAAGGGGTTTATTAATTACCTTTTCTAAAGAGCAATTCATAGAAGTGTGAGGGCACGATTGTAGCCTGTTTCTGTTTCTATAATTCTCTTTGATATTTCGTAAATACCGCACTGGGTTGTTTTACAGTTTGAGATAAGATACAAATAAAAGTATTTCTCCTCTGGGGTAAGTTCAAGCACAAAGCTATCGCTCCAGAATTCCGTATAAAGCTGTCTATATTTAGCCATTAATTTAATTCCTCCTTAGGTACTAATTTTAACTTCATGTCGTTTATTAACTTCTTTATAAAAATATATCACGAAATAATATACCTGTAAAATCATAAAGTCGTTATTTAACGACATGTAGAGCTGTAGGAAATTATTACCTATTATTTACGCTTATTTACTTCATTTTTCTCTACATGTTGACAAACTATGGAAAATGACGTATAATAATTTTACAAAGTTACTATTAGGAGGAATATTTATGGTTCTATCTAAAAAAGAAATTGGACTATTAATAAAAGAAGCACGAAAGCATAAATCTGAAGTAATAGGTAAGAAATATACTCAAGGAATATTGGCAGAAGAGCTAGAACTTTCAAGAGGTTACATTGGTGATGTAGAGAATGGCAGGATTTATCCTAGCTATGTTCTTTTAAACAGAATTGCAGAAAAGTGCGAAGTACCCTTAAGTTTCTTTGAGGAGGAGAAAAGAAACCTTGAACCTGAAATCTATGAAGAAGCTGCTGAAGGCTCTGTAACAAAGGAAGCCACGTCAAACTATGCTGAAGTAACGGAGGTAGGCGAGGCTATGGACATTGCACTTGCACAACCAGGACTTATGTTAAATGGGGAGCTGTTATCAGATGAGAGTAAAATAGCTCTTGCAAATGCTATAAAGATGGGGCTTGCTTATGCAGAGCAAATGCAGAAAAAAGAAAAGAAGTAAAAAGAAAAGAAGTAAAATCCACGGGCGTATAAGTGAGGCCTCTAGATATTAAAAGAAGGTGGTTTTAATGAAATCTATCAAAGCTATTGTTTCCTATTTACTTGAAAAGTATGGTACTTTAAATCCTTTTGAACTATGTGATTGTCTTAATATAAAGGTTTTAAAATATGATCTTGGAAAAGATATAAAGGGATGTATTCAAAGAACACCTGATGGACGTGTAATGATTTTTATAAATTCTGAGCTTCGCGAAGAGGAAATGAAGTACATTTGCGCTCATGAACTTGGACATGCAATCCTTCATGAAGAGATCTCTTTAAATTATTTTGTTCAAAACCCTATGCAAGTGAAAAATAAATATGAAATTGAGGCAGATAAGTTTGCTGCAGAAATCTTAGTTAACCATGAAATTAATGATCACAGATATAGAGAACTAAATGTTGAGCAGCTTAGCTCTATAATTTGTGTTCCAGCTAGATTAATAGAATATAAACTTAGTGCCACCCAGGTGGCAAGTGGCAAGTTGTGTAATAATTATTAAAAGACATATTAATATATAGAAGAAAGGTGCTGAGATTATTGGCTATTTTAGTTTGTGGCGGAGCTGGTTATATAGGAAGTCATATGGTAGCAAAGCTTTTGGAGAAAAATGAAGAGGTTGTAATTTTAGATAATCTTCAAAAAGGTCATAGGGAGTCTATTTTAGGTGGTAAGTTTTATGAAGGTGATTTAAGAGATAGTGAAATATTAAATAAGATCTTTAGTGAAAATTCTATAGATGCAGTTATAGACTTTGCAGCGGACTCCTTGGTTGGAGAAAGTGTTGTGGAACCGCTAAAGTATTTTGATAACAATATAGGTGGCACAATTAATTTATTAAAGGCTATGAGAGATTATGGTGTAAAGCACATAGTGTTTTCTTCTACAGCCGCCACTTATGGAGAGCCAGAGTGCGTACCAATACTTGAAGGAGATAAAACTTTTCCAACTAATCCTTATGGAGAGTCAAAGCTTGCGGTAGAAAAAATATTAAAGTGGTGTGATAATGCCTATGGTATTAAATATACAGCTCTTAGATATTTTAATGCAGCTGGAGCTCATGTAAATGGAAACATCGGAGAGGATCATAGTCCAGAGAGTCATTTAATTCCTCTTATCTTGCAAGTTGCTTTAGGGAAAAGGGAAAAAATAATGATCTTTGGAGATGACTATGCTACAGAAGATGGTACCTGCATAAGGGATTATATTCATGTAACGGATTTAGCAGAGGCGCATTTGCTTGCAGTGGAAAGACTAAGAAATGGCGGCGAAAGCTTGATCTGTAATTTAGGTAATGGCAAGGGATTCTCTGTTAAAGAGGTTATAGAAGTAACTAGGAAGGTAACTGGATGCGAGATAAAAGCAGAAGTTGTGGAAAGAAGAGCAGGAGACCCAGCTGTACTTATAGCTTCAAGTGATAGAGCTAAAGAAATGCTAGGCTGGAAGCCTAAATATGCTTCTCTTGAAACTATTATAGAAACAGCCTGGAAATGGCATGAAAATCATCCTAATGGATACGTAAAATAGAAATAAGCAAGCTTTTTATAAGTAAGCTTTCTATAAGCAAGCTCTCTATAAGCAGAGCTTGCTTATTTCTATTTATAGGAATTTAATTTAGGAACAATATGGAATATAAATCATAGATATAGGATATTAATTAAAATAGAAGTATTAAAGATAATAACGTAAAAGTATAGGAGAAATTTATGAAGAAATTATTAAAAGGAAAAGTCATAGTAAAGTTTTTATTATGCATTATTTGGTTAAGCTTAATTTTTTATAATGGTACAAGACAAGGTGAGGTGTCACAAAAGAGTAGTAAACAATTAGTGAAGATAGTAACTAGATTTGTTAACCTTCCTTCAACTACCCTAGACAGTACTATGGTAAAACTTAGTGATTTAAATTTTTATGTAAGGAAAAATGCACATTTTTTTCAATACTTAATTTTCAGCATATTGCTGTGTTCTGCCATAAGGCAGTTTAAGTTACGTAAGAGTAGTGAAATTTTTTTACTGCTATTTCTTCTTTTGTTTTTTCCTGTAATAGACGAGGTTATTCAAAAATATGTACCAGGCAGAACTTCAAATGTTTCTGATGTGATAATTGACTTTAGTGGTGGAGTTTTGGGTATATTAATATTTAATTTTAGAGATAAAATATATAAAAAGAAAGTAGAAGCTCAGGTATAAGGAATGCTATTGTCTCAAGACAGTGCTGTAAGCATGTATATAATTGCAGGATTACAGTAATAATAAGTGGGTAAAAAAAATTCACTGTAAGGAGACTAGAGAATGAAAAGTAGAACTTTAAGAATGAAAATATTAAGTGCAATGTTGTGCGCAGGAATAACATTTTCCGGAGCAAGTATTAGCTATGCTACAGTACAACATAATGAGAGTGAAACTGAAAAGCCTACTACAAGCATGGATTTTAGAGTTTCCATGGAGAAGGAAAAGACAGAAGAATCAAGAGATGCAGAGAAGGATAATATCCTAAAAGCTGCAATCAAAGAAAGCGTAGAGTCAAATGTTATTACACAAGCTGAAGGTGATAAGGTTCTTGAATATGTAACCTTAAAATTCAGAAAAAAATGTGAAGATGACAGCAGATGCAAAGATAAAAAATCAGATTTTTCAAAAGGCGGATTTTTTAAAGAATTAGTAACTGAGGGTATTCTAACTAAGGAAAAAGCTGAGGCTCTTAGAGAAAGAGTGCAGGCTAAAAAGACAGATGTGAGAAATGACGAACTACAAAAGGGCTTAACTACTCTTGTAGCTAATAAGGTATTAACCATAGAACAAAGTAGTAAAGTAGCAGAAGCTATAATGGCAGCAGAGGCTGCGGCAAAAGAAGAACATAAAAAAATGAAGGATATGAACGAGAAGGAAAAAGAAGAACATATGAAAAAGATGAAGGAAAATAGGGTTGATCCAATGAAGGCACTTATTGATAATGGTACCATAACAAAAGAACAGCAAAAAGAAATACAAAAGATGTTACCACACCATTACCGCCATCATCATGAAGATAAATAAAAAAAGATTGGTGCCACCCACGTGGCAAGTGGCAAGTTTTAATGTTTTAAAATAATAGGGACTAGATAATTGAAAACAATTATCTAGTCCCTATGTTTTTATAATAATAAGGGTAAGAATAAAGTTGCAAGACCTAGGAAGAAGAAGAATCCTAGAACATCCGTTACGGTAGTAACAAATACTGCAGAGGCAAGTGCGGGGTCAATTTTAAGTTTTTTAAGTAGCAGTGGTACTGTAAACCCCGATATAGTAGCTACCACCATGTTTAGCACCATAGAGGTACCAATAACCACTCCGAAAACCACATTTTTTTCCCACAGGTAGCCTAAAACAGCTATTGCCGCACCTATTGCAAGACCTGTAAATAGTCCTACACCAAGTTCTTTTAATAGTATTTTCTTAGAGTTTTTTGCATCTATCTCTCCTAGGGCAATGCTACGAATAATGATAGTTAGGGTTTGAGTGCCTGCATTACCACCCATACCTGCAACTATTGGCATGAACACGGCTAAGGTTACAACCTTTTGGATAGTACCTTCAAAGATGCTAACAGTAGCAGCTGCCAGTATAGCCGTTAATAAATTTACAAATAACCAAGGTAGTCTGCTATTTACAGAGTCTTTAAGAGAACCAGTAACCTTTTCATCTTCTTTTAAGCCTGCAAGACGATATAAATCCTCAGTATGCTCATCACTAAGAATTTCCATTATATCATCTGCGGTTACAATTCCTATAATCTGCATAGATTCATTCACTACAGGCATAGTTAAAAACCCGTATTTTTCAAAGATATGTCCAACTTCTTCACGATCCATGTCAACAGGGATACTCATAGCATTGCTATTCATAACATCAGAAATTTTCACATGAAAACTACTAATTACTATATCTCGAAGGGATATAACTCCTTTTAAGAGAGAGTTTTCATCTATTACATATATATAATAGGAAGTTTCTGCTTGTGGAGATTCCTTTTGTAGGTAAGTTAGAGTTTCCCCTATGGTCATATTTTCTTTTACACTGATGAACTCAGTGGCCATAATACCACCGGCACTGTCAGGCGGGTAAGTCATCAATTCTTTTACTTCATCAAAATCTTCTTTATCCATTTTTACCATGATGCTTTGGGCTTCATTTTCTGAAACTGATTCTAGTAAGTCTACCAATTCATCAGAAGACATCTCATGGATGATTTCCTTCTGCGCCATTTCAGAGTGAATAGATAAGAGCTTATATTTTTCCTCATCATCTGCATAATCAATAATGTCCGCAATGACGTTAGGTGATAGTTTTTGAAAAAGTTTTATTTTATCTCCCTGGTATTGCCTAATTGCAACCAAAATATCTGCAGGGTGAATAAATTGAATAAGTTTATTTATTTCATCTATAGATCCATTTAGTAAAAATTCAGTTAGGCCTTTTCCGTTTAATCCATGTGCCATAATATCCCTCCTAATTCCTTTGAGCGGAAGTTAGTTCAACTTATTATATGCCCTAAGTCCTGCATAAGTCAACCTGGAGGAAGTGATACTAATTAGCGAGAAATATATTAATAAATTAGCAGTAATAATTCTCCATTAGTAATAATAATATAGATGTATATATACATAAATATATATTTAAAACTAGGGGGTAAGAAAATGGAGCAAAATAGAGAAGTAGATTTACTGGAGATGTGGCAGATAATTCTTAAAAGAAAATGGACAGTCATTTACATCACATTATTTTCTGTAATAATTGCAGCTATGGTGAGTTTCTTTTTAATAAAGCCAGTGTATGAGTCAAGAGTCAGTGTAATCATAGCTAAGGAGGCCGCTAAGGTTTTTTATGAGGACAGATATACCAATAACGATATTATTATGTATCAAAATTTAGTGAAGACTTATTCAGAGATAGCAAAATCTAATTCAGTTTTGAAAAAAACTGAGGAGGGTATAAAGGGATATGGTATAAAGGATATTGGTAGCTTGATAACGGTTATTCCCAAAGCAAATACTCAGATATTAGAGCTAAAGGTAAGGGGAGATAAACCAAGTATTACAGCCATTATAGCCAAAGAGTTAGTGAAAAATTTCATACTAGAGTCAAGACGGGTATTGCCAGCAGGAGACATAGAGATACTTGATGAGCCAGAAACACCAAGGATGCCGCTGTCACCAAATAGAAAGCTAAATATTGCAATTGCCTTTTTTCTTGGACTCATGGTTTCTGTGGGTGTAGTTTTTTTACTTGAGTATATTGACCAAGCTGTGAGGACTGAGGAAGACATAAAGAATTGTTTGGATATGCCTATTTTAATTTCTATTCCAAATCAATAATTTAGTGGGAGTGATGAGAAGATGATATACAAAGATATGATAAAAGTTAACGAGCCTAAATCATGTATGGCTGAGGTTTATAGAGTGCTGAGAAATAATATAGAGTTTGCATATAATAATTCTAATGTTAAAAGTGTGCTTGTTACTAGCACAAAAAATGGAGAGGGAAAAACTACAGTTGCAGTAAACTTAGCTGTGACTATGGCAAATAGCGGTAAAAAAACTCTTATAATAGATTGCAATTTAAATAATCCCAGCCTTCACAAAGCATTTGAAATGCCTAATAAGGTTGGCTTAACAACTATGCTTAGAAATGAAAAATATAAAGGCGAAGCAGTAACTAAAACTAGTTACGAAAATCTCTACCTGCTTACCACTGGGCTAAACAGTGAAAGGTTTTCGGAGCTGCTTATGGGTAATAAAATAAGTGATTTATTAAAATCCTTTAAGGAAAAATATGATTTTATTATAGTGGACACTCCAGCGGTAATAGAGAAAAGTGATGCTCAGGTTATTTCACAATATGTGGATGGTTGCCTTTTAGTTATTGGGTCTGGTGAGGTAAATAAAGAAGAGGCTAGAAGGACAAAGGATCTACTGGAGAGGGTAAATGCCAAAATACTAGGAGCAGTGCTCAATAAGACTGAGGATGTAAAAAAAGCTAATAACAATATTAGAGTAGATGAAAGTGTAATAGTGACTAGGAGGGAAAAGGTGAAAGAGCGTCAGGAGAAATTTAATTTAGGGAGCTTAAAAGGAGGTATGAATTTGAAAAGTAAGGGTATTTTTGCTAGATTTTTTACAATGCTTATGGCGGTGCTTATGCTATTGACCATGTCATCAGGCATGGTTAGTGCTAAGGTGGATAATTTAACAAAGGATATAAGAATAGAAAACCAAGGTTTTTTTTATAATAATCAAAAGAACCAAGATATATTTATTGAACTGGTGAAAAATGAGAAAAAAATCAATGTTAGGGTAAAAAACAATAAAAAATATGCAAATATGGATTCCTTAATACAAATATGGGGTAGCCATGGAAGTGAATGGGTGCTTGTAAAAGACTTTGGTACAGACAATGTACAAAAAATCATGGAATTAGATTCAAACTTACAAGCAAAACCTATAGTACAGGATTATATTTATACTTGGGATTTGAAGGCAATTGATGCAAAAAACGAAGCTTATTATAATAATCCTTTACAGAAAAATGCAGATGAATATAAAGTCTACGTAAAATATAAGGAAAAGCCTAATGAAATTAAATATCAAGAAAAGTTTAAGACTTTTTACTTAAGTGGGGATCTAAATAATCAACCTAATATTATTACCTCCTTTGACATGGGAAATGGAATGTGGACTAGTTGGTATGATTCCAACAAAGCTATTTTAGCAAATCTTAATAGTAATAGTATATCTAAGTTAAAGTTTAATCCCAACATTTTAGGTTTTATAAAAAATCCACCAGATAGTATTATTAAACATTCAAATTACCCAGTTGTGGCTAATCAGAAGCAGCCCTTTTTAATTTCCATGGCTGAAGATATAAAAAGTAGTGATTATGTTGTATCTATAGAAGGTGATAAGGGTTACACTGTGACGCCTCTTGATATATCAGAGAAGCTAGAGAGGAACCTGTGGCTTTGGGTGCCAGAGGAAAGTGGAATATTCAATATAGTTATGAAGAGTACAGATGGCAAAGCTATATCTAAGAGAAAAGTTTATGTGAATTCATATAATGGTGAATACCTGCAACTACAGGACTTAAAAACTTGGACAGAAGATGAGGTTACTCATTTAGGTGTTAAAATTGCAGCTGGTAGGCCAACGGGATTTAATACAAAGGAAAATGAAGCCTTGAAGTTTGTCATAAGAGAACCCCATGTTTGGTCTAAAACTATAAAGAATTATGGGGAGCAAGTTCAGCAAAATGAGGAGGGATATTATAATATAAATGAAAGCCGAGAAGCTTTTAAATTTAATCAAGGAAATTATCATGTGTCAGCAGCTATAAAGGGAAAAAACTCCATAGAATTTGAGGATGCAAAGGGTAAAACTTATAAAGAAGCGGGACTTGAAGGGCTAAAGATGTCTATGACCATGAAATCAAGCAAGGGAATAGCTAATGATGGCACATATATGCCAGACACAACCTTTGATTTTACAATTACAGTGGAGGGAGTAAGTGAAAAGCATAAGGCAAATCTTGAGTACGCCTTCTTAAAATGGGATGCTAGAGGGCATAAATTAATTCAAAACTATGGTGATAGTAATACTTATACCTGGACACCTGGTGATTCTGGAGAATATATAATTTATGGTAGAGTTAGGCAAAAGACTGTGGAGACGGAGTTACCTAATTCTTATGAAATTGAACAATCTCAAAAAATTAAAATATATGACCAGCAAGTTGGAAAGATCGTAATTAGTAGTACTAAAATAGATAATCATTTAATAGGTAGTAAAGCCATCACTAACCACCAGATGCATTATATAGATATTACTGCAGATTATGCTAATGATACATCAGCAAATAAGACTTCAAATAAAGATAATGTTAATAGTAGATTAATGTATAAAGCTTATGTAGTACATGATGGCATTTTTATGGCAATTAATGATTATAGCCCAAATAATATATTGCCTTTCTACCCAAAGAGTTCTGGAGAGTATAAGATAATTGTGCTAGTAAAGGATTCGCTATCTGGCTCAGAAGAAGCTAGCAAAGAGTATATCATAACCGTTAATTAACATTAAGCTATAAGAAGGAAGAGTGGGGTGCTGTAGATGAAAAATAATAAAACTTCAAGGAAAAATATTTTGATAGTTATAGTTTCTATATCACTAGCATTAAATGTGTTGCTCATAGGACAAAATGTTAAAGTTAATGCACAAAACGAATTAATAATAAAAGATTATGCACAAAAGCAAGAAGAACTTAAGCACAAGCTTACTGCCACAGATAAAGATTTAGAAAAAATCTTTGATAACTACTACTTAGAAAAATTACAAAAGTTTATGGATGTAAATGATTTGATGTTTTTGTCTCAAAGGCAGTGGAACTATGCTTTTACTATGAATGGAATAGGAGTTGGAGAAAGAACTATTTATACTAAGGAGAGGAATCTTAAGTTTGTACTGGCAGAATTTAAAAATGCAGAAAAAATACTACCTTTGGATATTCTTACAAAAGGAAGTGTGACGGGTGGAGATCCTAATGACAGCCTAGAAGCTCAAGTAAATATAAAATCTTTAGCTAAATATAATAAATATGAGGAAAATTCAGAGCAGGGTACCCGCATATGTTATGAGTTTAAAGATTTAAAGCCAGGGACAATTATAACGCTGAAACTTAGTGAAGCCCTTAAGTACAGACTTAACTTGCAGGAAAGTTTAATTGAAATTATAATTAGATAACAACATAAAAGCCATAGGCTAGAAAATAGCTATATGGCTTTTAAAAAATAGTTGTACAAACCTTCTCACAGATGGCATGTACAACTATTATATTTTTTTGAAATTTTTTGATTTTTATTGGTTATCTAGCTAATACTAATTGCACACCGTATTTATCTTTAAAATCTTTATCTCTGCTTGCAGAAGTAATTGAGAGAGAACCTTTTAGAAAAGCAATTATAGAAATTAATATTATAAAATTCCTAAACGTTAAATTAATTTTCATAACATTTCTCCTTTCACTTCCATACTATAATTCTATAATAGTATTTTGCCCAAAAACAATATTATGAGACTATTGAATGTTAGGGAATTAGCTAAAATATATACATGGGTAATTTGCTAACTGACAATGGATATAAAAATAAAATTACATAAAAACCCAAAAAAATTCACAAAGCTACAAAAATATTGTATTATAATACATAACAAATATAACTACATAGCAAACAAAAGAACAAAATTCAAGGAGGCTTTTATGAAGAAAAGATTTAACTTTAGAAATTTTAGTTTTTTAATTGTATTTTTATTCACTTTTATTTTATCAGGATGTAGTGGAAATATAGAAATTACTACTAGAGACCTATCTAAAGAAAAACCACAAGTAAGTAGTAATACGGAAAATGTACTTGCTCAGGATAAAAATACCAGTGTATCTTTAAAGGAGAATTTAAAAATTCATTTTATAGATGTGGGACAAGCGGATAGTATTTTAATCCAGCAAGGTTCAAAGTTTATGCTTATTGATGCAGGAAACAATGCTGATGGCAAGCTAGTCAAGAACTACTTACTACAAGAAGGCGTAAAGAGTTTAGACTATGTTATTGGAACTCATCCACACGAAGATCATATTGGAGGGCTAGATTATGTAATAAACGACTTTGAAATAGGAAAGTTATACTTACCTAAAGTTACCTCCACTACAAAAACTTTTCAAGATGTAGTTACTGCAATGAAAAATAAGGGATTGAAGGCAACAGCACCAAAGGTAGGGGAAATTTTCAATTTAGGCTCTGCAAAATGCACTATTTTAGCACCTAATAGTAGCGAGTATAAAGGAATGAATAATTACTCTATTGTAATAAAGTTAGAGTTTGGAAACAATTCTTTTCTTTTTGCAGGAGATGCGGAACAAATATCGGAAAAAGAAATGCTAGCAAAGGGTTTTGATGTGAGTGCCCACTTGCTTAAGATAGGTCATCATGGAAGTCACTCTTCTACTACCAATGAATTTTTATCAAAGGTGAATCCAAAGTATGCGGTTATTTCTAGCGGCGCTGGAAATAGCTATGAGCATCCACATAAGGAAACTATGGATAAATTGAAGAATGCCAATATACCAGTATACAGAACGGATGAACTAGGAACTATTATAGCTACCTCAAATGGGCAAACCATAAGCTTTAATACAAAACCAGGTAGTTACAAGAAGGGTTCACCTTAAGTTTATAGCTTTTAAATAGGTTAATTTTTTAGAGTATACTTTTTGTAAGTATACTCTAAATATATTTATAGCTTTTATTGTTATTTAGCGAACTACATATTCTGTGGAACCTGAAGGCCAGCCATTTTCATGAGATATAGTGCATTTCTAGTGGTAGATACGCCAGGTCTAAGTTTGTAATCAAAGTATAGTTTATCATCTTTATAGTATTCTTCCAGGTGAAAGTTTCTAACTTTTTTATTGGTTTTCTCTATGTCTCCTAGTTCTAGGTCGTGGGTAGAGACAAAGCCTAGTGCATTCTCATTGCTTAGTTTGGTTACTAAAACCTTAGCACCGGTATGCCTATCTATGGAGTTAGTTCCTTTAAAAATTTCATCTAATAAGAAAAAAATTGGAGTTTTACTTTCTGTAGCAGTTACAAGTTTTTTTATTCTTAAAAGTTCTGCGTAGAAGGAGGAAATATTTTTTTCTAAATTGTCACTGGTTCTCATACAGGTATAAATGTCCATTATACAGCAGTGAAAGTGCTCGGCACATAC
Source organism: uncultured Clostridiaceae bacterium (assembly GCA_937976175.1). Lineage (GTDB taxonomy): Bacteria > Bacillota > Clostridia > Clostridiales > Clostridiaceae > Clostridium_AD. Next base: position 14,833 of record CALJTN010000354.1, read on the forward strand.
AGGGGCGCCAGCATAAGCTAGCACTAAGTTAATACCTGTAGTTCGAAGTAGTGTGCTTTTTCCAGACATATTAGAACCGGTTATTAAAAGAACATTTTGAGAGGGTTCTATATTAACGTCATTAGCTACTCTATTGTTTCCAAGTAGTGGATGGCCTAAGCCTTTAGCTTTGAAAATGGGGGCGGTGGTGTCAAAGGTTGGAATTGTCCAATCCCTATGCTCATAGGCTATAGTGCATAGACTGTTTAAGGCTTCTATTTCACCTATAACTTCTAGCCAAGTTTTAAAATAGGAGCCACTAGCTTTTTTAAAGCGCTGTAGATTAATTAAACATTGATAGTCCCAGAGGGTAAGGATATTTATAGGGATATAGTACATATTCATTCTATCAGAGATTAGGGTTACTAGATTCACTAATTTTTTAATCTGAAAAGAAGCTGTAAGTCCTTCTTGGTTTACAAGCTGCTTTTTTAGTTTTATCAAATACTCTGACTTAAAATTCTTCTTCTCTATGTGTATAAGCAATTTATTATAGATAAGAATTGTATTTTTATATTTATATATAGTATCTAAGTTTCTACCTACTTCTTTAAAGCCAATTGCAAGCAGTATTATTTGCAGGGCAATGAACATAAGGCCTATTTTATAGGAGGCGTTAGCAAAAAACAAAGGGCGTAGAAGCAGAGATATTGTAATTATTGGTAGTATTCGTATTATAATTATTACTAAGGGTTTTAGAAAAAACTCATTTTTATCCTCTACCCACTTAAATAACTCCTCAGGATTGTGGTTTTTATTTTTACTGAGAATTGCTTCTGCTTCAAATCTTTGTGTCCACCCAATATTCTTAGCTAGTTCTTTTATGGCTTCCTGCCTTTTATGTATTTCCGGGATAGTGTAGATAGGGGATGAAAAAGTAGCTTTTAGTTTTCTTCTGCCAATATAAGTTATACATCGGTTAATCCACTGAAAAAGGGAGCTGTGGCCAAATATATCTAGGTCTTTTGAGTAGTTATGATTTTCATCACTGAAATCCTCGCCACTATCAGAGAAATCCTTCCAGGTATTATTAATACGTTTTAGGGAGTTTTCATTAAGATCACACAAAACAGTGCAACGAATTTTATTGTACTTTATTTTGCTATGTTTAATTGCCAAGAATACAAATATAACTGAGGCGGCAATTAGTATAGAAAGACTTAAATAATAAGCATTTCGTAAATAGAAGAAGAGGGTGAAACCTATACCACTTATAAAAGTTAGAAGCCTTAATAGGCTTATAAAACTTATAGCTTGATTTTGTTTTTTTAGTAGATTCTCATAGTGTGTTTTTCTGTTAGCATAAGGTGTTTTTTCAGTTCTCATAATTGCCTCCTAGCTGTTTTCTTATTAAATATATAATATCATATTAGAGGGTTGGTCCGCAATTTTGAATATTAGGATAATGAATCCAATTTTTATTTAATTAAAATTTAAAAGCTGTGATAGATATGGTAAAATATAAATATGAGAATAAAGGGGGAAACAAGATGGCTATGACTAAGGAATTGAAGAAAAACAAGCTATTATGGACACTAATAATTATGCTAGGAGTAACAGCAATTATTGTGTATAGCGTATTGTACAATGAGGGAATAATTCTTACTAAAACAGATTCCAAAGAGATTATAAATAAACTTAGAGATGTACAAGAAAAAGGTGGACAATTAGAACTAACTCAAAAGGATGTAGATGAGATAACTAACTTATATTTTGGAAAACCTAAAATTAAGGGTGATATAACCTTGCAAGATGTTAATGTGGAACTACTACAGCAAGAGCTTTTAATTAAACTACCTATAAGTTATAAGAAGCTTAGCTTATTATTTTCTTCTAGAGGAAAACTGAAGGTTTCTAATGGAGAAGTTAGTTATGCTGCCGAGGACTTTAAGCTTGGAAAGCTTAGATTATCTAAAAAATTGGTGATTTCTCGAATTGGAAAGCTTAGTAATGAGAATTTCTATGTTAAAGATAATTTAATAATAATCAAACCAAGCCTCTTTCCATTTAAGATAAATAGCTTGGAAATTGTAGATAGTAAAATATTAGTCACAGCAGAGAAGCTAGATATAAAAATGCTATTTAAAGATATCAATAAGAAGAATGTGGAAGAGATAGATAAAGAGCTAGCTACAGTGGGTGAAAAAATAGACAGTGCTGCTGTGCTTATGAATAAAGAGGAAAAAGAAAAGATAAAAGAAATTCAAGGTACTATAGAAAAAGTTAAAGGTAAACCTATAACAGAAAAGAAGAAAGCCATAGTTCAGGTGATTAATAAGCTTGACCAAGCTATAGATAAAATTTCAGATAGTGACAAAAAGGAAAAACTAGAAAAAATAAAAATAGAGGTTGAGAAGACTCAGAAGGCTGCAGAAGAAAAAGAAAAAAAATCTCAGGAACAAGAGGCTACTAAACGCCTTGCACTAAGAAAGGTACATAGTGAACTAAGTAGTGCATATTCTCAGCTGGAAACTTCAAAGGAGCAGCAGGTTATATCAATGATGCTTTCAACTGTTAGCAAAATGATGGCAAATACTTCCTACGACTCCGCATCAGATCAAGCTTATGTTAAGGATATTTATGGAGGTTTGGATTCAAGCAGCAAGGAGAGAGTTAAGGGAGCCATATTTTCAAATGTTGGGGGAGATAGTATTGGAGAACTAAGACAGGCTTTTGGAATGTAGAGTAGATTAAATAAATAAAAAATAATCATAAATTCCCTTAATAATTAATACTATTAATAGTGATTAGAAAATAGTAAACAAAAAGGGGGATTTAAAATGGGAAAACAATATCGTGGCAAGGTTCTTTGGAAGTTGCCATCAAGAGGAAGAGGAACTTGTCCAATATGTAAAAGGGACAGAACAAAGCTGCTATATGACCTAACTATAGGTAGTGGTGATAAAATTAAGGTTTGTAAGAGATGTCAAAAGAAAAAAATAGATAGCCTTTAAAAGCATATAAATTGTTTTTACTGAAAATATAAAGCCTATATCTTATTTTACATAGTAATTAAGATATAGGCTTTTTATTTTAAATTATCTTCTCAGAGTCTAGATTTATTGACATAACTCTATTTTTACCAAGAGCCTTTGCTTGATACATAGATTTATCTGCTGCTATAAACAAATGATCTAGGTCTTCTGTAGTAGGAGTAATGGAAGCAACTCCAAGGCTTGCAGTGATGGGTATTGGGGCTGATGCTCTAATACGTATAGGACTTCCAGCAATAGCGCTTCGCAGCCTTTCCCCAACTATTTCAGCTTGCTTAAAGCTAGTATTCGGTAATAAAACGATAAATTCTTCA
>CALJTN010000355.1 GCA_937976175.1 uncultured Clostridiaceae bacterium
AGGTCGGTTATGATAATGAAAAGTTTATTTCTTATATTAAAGCTGGTAATGATGAAGACATTAACCAGTATATAGACTCCCTATTTAATGAATTAATAACTCATGGTCATAACTCTTCCTTATTTATCATTATGTTTGTAACCTCTATTTACGTTCAAATACTCAATTTGCTAAATACAATGGACTATTCAATGGAAAGCATATTTGCTAATCCTTTAGATATCTACCGTTCATTAACTGCATCACAAAACATTATGAATACAAAAAATACATTAAAGGACGTCGCATTAAAAGTATCACACTACTTATCTTCTAAACAAACATCTAAATTAAGCAGTTTAATTAGAAAAGCTAAAAGTTTTATCGATTTAAACTATGCTTCACCTGATTTAACTTTACAATCTGTTGCAGAGCATGTAAACATGGGTGTATGTTACTTTAGCAGTGTTTTTAAGCAAGAGACTGATGAAACCTTTATCAACTATGTAACAAAAGTTCGTATTGAAAAAGCTAAAGAACTGCTCGCAACATCTCAGTATAAGTCTTATGAAGTTTCTTATTTAGTAGGATATAATAATCCCACGTATTTTAGCACTATCTTCAAAAAAATAACTGGTATGCCACCTTCTCAATACAAAGGCTAATAAGTTATTAAAATAGTCTAGCCTTTTTTTCCATACAAAATACCTCCTATGTTTTATAGTTAACTTACTCTAAAACATAGGAGGTTCTTTTTCTATGATACTCTATCTAGAAGGTTTAGCCTATTAAATACATCTTTGCATTTTATAATTTCTTACTAATGCGTCTGTTGCAAGAATACAGTTATAGAATAATTCTGGAGTAACATTAAAAGGTTCAGCATGAGCTATACCACCTTCTATGGCTGCCTTTTTTGCTACTGCCATAATTTTTTCATAAGTAGGTTCTACATGTAAGTCTTTTAGTGTAGTTGGAAGTCCTACGCTAAGGCAAAATGCTATAACTTGTTCAATTTCTGCTTTTGGCCTATTTTCTAGAACAAGCTGACAGATCGTTCCAAAGGCAACCTTTTCTCCATGATAAAAGCCATGAGTTTCTTCAAGTACAGTAAGTCCTTCGTTGACTGCGTGTCCTCCTGCACATCCTGTGTTTTCAAATCCGACTCCACTTAAAAGTGTATTCGCTTCAATAACATTTTCTACTGCTTCAGTGCACACACCTTTTTCAGCTGCGAGTTTTGCTGCGAGTCCATCTTCTAGTAAAATATCATAACACATCTTAGCTATAGCCATAGCTGCTTTACATCTTTTATAGCCTTTACCTACATAGTTTGCAGTGTCAGACTCAGCATTAGCCCTTGCTTCAAAATAAGTAGATAAAGCATCTCCCATGCCTGAAACTAAGAAACGAACTGGTGCCTTTACAATAATATCTGTATCTACAAGAACGATATCAGGATTTGATTTATGAAAAATACAATGCGTTTGTTCTCCTTCTTCCGTATAAACAACAGACAACCCACTAGTTGGTGCATCTGTTGAAGCCGCTGTAGGTGCACTGATAAATGGCAGATTTAGATTTGCTGCTGCTGCTTTAGCTGTATCTAATGTCTTGCCACCCCCGATTCCTACGATAATATTTGGATTATGTTGTTTTGCAGCTTCAGTTACTCTATCTATTTCTTTTAATGTCGATTCTCCGTTAAAGTCATCAAAATAAAGATTATCAGCATCTTCTCCATAACTTGCTTTAATTTGTTTGCCTATTGAATCTGAAAGATATCTGTCAATAAGTATAAATACTTTACTTCCAAAAATAGAAGTGTATTCTCTTAATCTGTTCATTTCTCCCGGTCCTTGAATATATTTTCCTGGAGAAGCGAATCCTCTAGTCGTTGATTTAATATGTGGCATATTTATTTCCTCCCTATAATATTAATTTTAAAAAATGTATTTAAATCTTAGCTAATTTTTCATACGTATTAATTAACGCTATCTTATGTCTTGATGATACAGCAAGTTGATAGGTTTGTTAATCAACTAGTTTTTGAATAGATTTAAAATTTATTTGAACAGAATAAAAGCATTAGATTTCTTTTGAATATTAATCTTATTTAAACACTTTCTTTTAATAACCACTCTTCAATATTCTGCAATGCTTCCCGACCTATCCTTTTACCTTCTAATGTAATATAGACTCCAGCTGAATCAGCATTTTGAGAAACCATAACAGGCTTAATCCTGAAGAAATAATCAAGCTTTAATTTTTTAATAGTTTCTCGAATTTGATAGAGTGCACTGCAAGAGTCTGTCTCTGCACTTTTTTGATTTACATATACTTCTATTGTTTTAGCCTTCCAAACAGATTCTTCTGATTTGCATTCCACTACATCACACGAAGCTTTACGGTTGGTATAGTGTGTATGTAGCAAATCATGGGCTCTTTTTGAATTGAACTCCCCATAAAAATTGTCATAGAGACTTAAAACATCTGGATTATTTTCACTGTTTCTGTGTTCACTGGTTTTATCAATATCTAGTAATACTTTTTGTCTGTCTATAATTACTTCCTGTATTTTGGGTACTGGATGACCAGCTCCTGATACACATCCCCCAGGACATGCCATAACTTCAATTAAGTCATATTCAGACTTATTCCCTTTTATTATTTCATTAATTATAGGTTCAAGATTTTTCAGCCCATTGACTACTGCTACTTTTACTTTCTTGGCTCCCAACTCAATACTAGTTGTTTTAATACCTTCCATACCTCTCACTTCTAAAAATTCAATTTTTGCTTTTGTATGAATGTGATCGACTTTCGCAGAAGCCATCCTCAGTGTAGCCTCTGAAACACCTCCAGTTGCTCCAAAAAGCATACCTGCCCCTGAAACGTTCTGATAAGGTAAATCAAATTCAGCCGACGAGATATCACTTGCATCATAACCACATTGCTCCATCATTTCGATAAGTTCCATTGACGTTAGGACCTCATCTACATCATAAATGTCTTGTTCACTGAATTCTTCTCTCTTGGCTTCTCCTTTTTTAGACATGCAAGGTACAATGGATACAACAAAAATATCTTCTTTTTGCGTGCCGTCACTCAGCCACTCTGGTAAATGATTTTTTACTGTTGCGCCCATCATTTGCTGTGGTGACTTGCAGCTTGATAAATAAGGTATTAATTCCGGATATCTTTTTTCAACAATGTTTACCCAACCTGGGCAGCAGGATGTAAAGTGCGGTAA
>CALJTN010000356.1 GCA_937976175.1 uncultured Clostridiaceae bacterium
TGGTGGCCTTTAGTAAAAGGAGACATAATGGGCAGGCTAGTTGAAAACTCCGTAATAGTTTCTCTGGCACTGTATGGAGTTATAGGATATAGCAGCGTTACCTTTACTAAGAATAAGAGACGCAAGGGTCTTGCTTCAGGAGCCTTGATAATGGGTTATGGAATACTCCTAACGGCAGTATCACAATTAGCAGTGCTAGGCGGGGTATTCCAACTATTCGTGTTAATATTTGCGGCTACAGTACACGAGGCAATGCTACGATTAGAGAAATATATTGAAGCTACTGGAAAACCTAAATTTATTAGTAGTGAAGAAGGAATTATGGTGCTGGAAGTAGCACCAAAATCTCCTGCATTCAATATGGGAATTGAAAGTGGGGATTTAATAGTACAGGTTAATGATAAAAAAATAGAGGTTGAAGAAGAGATTTTTAGTTTAATTAAAGGGAATTACACCTCCCTATCTTTTAAGATTAAAAAGCCTTCTGGAAAATTGAAAGATGTGAGCTATAGTAATATAGCTGGCAATAAAAGACTAGGAATAGTAGTTGTGCCAAGGGAAGTGCCAAAAGAGACTGCTATAGTAAAGGTTGATGATGGAAGCTTTAAAGATGTGCTGGATAAGATAAAAGACAAGGATAAAGATAAGGAGTAAACCTATTGCGTGGCAATTTTATGTATCCAATGAAGGTTCGGCATGTTGGGTGTTCTGATAGTAGAACGTTCGTTAACAGAATCTAAGTTTATTCCATGAAAAATTTCCTAACGCACTTATTCGACGTCCTGTCTCAGAGGTGCTAGCAGCCCTTCCTTGGGCTGCTTACGGAAATTTTTCATTACATAAACTAAGATTCTGTAAAACTCACTATATACTATCTGACACACGCCTACATGCATTCACCTTCATGATAATAACTAACACTCCCGGCAACGTAATGAATTTATCTATAAGGGTTTTAGGTGGTAGCCTGCTTCTTATTGCAAGTCACTACGGAGAAATTACATACTTAGTATCTTGATGCTACTGACACACGCCTACATGCATTCACCTTCATGATTATAATTAACACTCCCGGCAACGTAATAAATTTCTCCAGAAGGGTTTAGGCGGTAGCCTGCTTCTTATTGCAAATCACTGCGGAGAAAATACATGCTTAGTATCTTAATACTATCTGACACACGCCTACATGCATTCACCTTCATGATCATAATTAATACTTCGAGCAATGTAATGAATTTCTCCAAAAGGCTTTTAGGCGGTAGCCTGCTTCTTTTGGAGAATTAAAACTATAAACCACCCCATATTAATCGCATTTCTTCACTTTTTTCAAGTAACTCCTCAAGCTTCCCTTGGGCCTCTAGTTTTCCATCTTTAAGTAAAACTACATTGTCGGCCCTTTTTAGTGCTGCTCTTCTATTTGACACTGCAATGCAAGTTTTATCTTTCTTTTCAAAGAGTCTCGTCCACAAGGTTCCTTCTGTTTCCACATCTAAGGCACTAGAGATATCATCAAAGATAAATAGCTCTGCATCACGTACAAACATTCTTGCTGCTGAAAGTCTTTGTTGTTGTCCGCCTGAAAGTTTTACACCATTAGTACCTATAGCTGTAGCTAGTCCCTTTGGGAGATTTTCAAGATCCTTTTCCATAACTGCTAGGTTTATTGCTTTTTCTATATTGGCCTTGCTTTTATCTTTTCCAAGCAGTATATTTTCTTCTACTGTGGCACTAAAAAAATGAGGTATTTGTGGAGAATAGGCAATCCTTGGTGGGGTGAAAATTTCATCTGGTTTATGAACAAGGTTACCATTCCAATATAAATTTCCCTTCTGATGCTTTAAAAGTCCTAACATAGCTCTTAAGAGGGTGGTTTTTCCAGAGCCAACTCTTCCAGTTATAACAGTAAAGCTGTTTTTTTCTACCTTAAAGCTTATATTTTCTATGCCGCCCTTTGTTTCTGGATAAAGAAAGGTAAGATTTTCTGCTTCTAAAGTCTCTAAACTATCCTTTTCTTCTAAGAGGCTTTCCGTGACCTTCGGTATTTCTTCTTTTATATATATCTTAGTATTTGCTACAAGATTTTCCTTTGTAACCTCATCACTTATATTAGCAATACTCTTGAAGGATACTAAACTTTGTTTATACTTGGCAATAATATTTCCAAAGGATTGTATGAAGAAGGAAATAAAATTCATGTAATAAATAAATATAGTGAAATCACCTAAATTAAAACTTCCATCTTTAATAGAGGAGGCAATAACTAATAGTATTATGCCTGTACCTATGTTCAAAATGTTTTCAAAAATTGTAGATAGCAGTTGTGAAAACATATTATCTTTCATAGCAAACTTTTCTCTTTCCTTATTCAACACCTTAAAGTTAGCGTTTATGCTCTTTTCTGCTCCAAATACCTTTATAGCCTGAATGTTAGTAAACATTTCACCTATGGCAGAGGACACAACCCCTGTTGCCTTTCTACTATCTTTTCTGTATTTTGTAATCCTCTTTCCTGCAGCTCTTACAATAAGAACCACTGCGATCATGGGAGTAAATACAAGGAAGGTTATTTTATAGTTTATAGTAAGCAGTACAGTTAATGACAAGGAAGCAAATACAAATACACTTATAAACTCTATAAGGGAATAAGCTACAAAGTCTTCAATTTGGGTTACATCATCTCTAAAGCAATTTAAGGTATCACCATTAGATTTTTTTAATTCCATGGCCCCTGGCTTTTCCATAATCTTAGTTAGAAGGTTTACTCTAATTAAAGAACTGCTCATAAATCTAGTTCTTGGACTTGTTATTGAACAAAAGTATACAGCAAGTATTCTTCCCAAAAGCATGGCTGTAAAAAAACCTATGAACCACCACACAGTAACTTCTGATTTGCTCCGTTCATAAGATTTAAATATTTCTCTCATTAATAAGCCTGTGACCAAAGGAAACAAACAGTTTGCTTGTGAAGCTAGGTAGTAATTGAAAAAAGTTTTAGGACTTACTTTCATTATTTTAAAAATCAATTTTAGGGTTTTCATGCTACCACCTCCTGAAGTCCTGTTTTTAATAAACTATAAAATTTTGAGTTTATATTATGTTCAAGAACTTCTCGCTTTCCATACTCTAGAACTCTTCCCTTTTCTAAAATCATAATTTCATGAACAAAGTTTATTGTCCAAATCCTGTGAGCAATGATTATTCCTATTCTTCCCTTAAGCAGTTTCACTATTGTATTTTGTAGCTGTCTTTCTGTTTCTGGATCTAGTCTTGAAGAAACCTCATCTAAGATAATCATATATGGATTCTTTAAAAAGACTCTTACTAAGGTCAAAATTTGTGCTTCTCCTGCTGAAAGTCCAATGCCATTTACTCCAAGTAGAGTGTTAAGGCCTTTAGGGAATTTTTCAAACCACTGCTGAAGCCCAATTTCTTTTATTGCTTCATAGATGCTTTCATCCTTTATACTTTTATCATAAAAAGTTAGGTTGTCCCTTATAGTTCCATCAAATAATTGAACCTCTTGAGTCACATAGGCTACTCGGTTTCTTAATTCTTTTAATGAAATATCTTTAATATTGGTATCACCTAGGCTTATCTCTCCTGAATTAACATCATAAAATCTTATAAGGAGTCTTGCTAGAGTAGTTTTTCCACTGCCTGTTCTTCCAAGAAGCCCAAGAATCTTACCACTTCCTAGCTTTAAAGATATATCCTTTAATATTTCTTCATCTTCATCATAACCAAAGGCTAAGTTGTTTATTGACAAGTGAACTTTTTCTCCTATAGTTAAATCACTCTTACTATCCTTAACACTGCTTTCCTTAAGCAAAAATTCTTCTATTCTTGAAATACTTGCACTAGCACTTTGCATATCCTGTAGTTGCCTCTGAATGGAATCGATAGGCCTAAGAAGATAATTGGTGTAGGTGTAAAAAAGATATATAGTTCCAACAGAAACAAGGTTTCTTTTCCATAAATAGGTACCGATAATAAAAGAAATAGAAAATCCTAAGGCTTGCAATGCAAGGTTTACCATAAACATTCCCCAACCTGCAATGCTAGAGTTTACTCTGGCAGGGAACCATTCCTTTAGATGCTTATGAAGTCTAAGAAGAACATAGTCTTTAGCACCATTTGCCTTCACATCTTCCGTATTGCTTATACTTTCTCCCACAAAGCCAAATATTTCAGTAGCAATTCCTCTATCCTTCTTCCAATACTTCTTGCCTATATCTTTAAACTTTAATAAAGAATAAAAAGCTATGGTACAAAAGATTACTTGGGCAATTCCTATTGCAAAGTTCTCTCTGAAATACATTACTAGTACGCCTACCATAAGTATGCTATTACTTACTAATAAGATTACCATCCTAGAAAAGAAATTAAATAAAACATTTACATCTCCATCAATTACTTCTATGAGCTCACCAGGTCTTTTCTCCTTGTGAAAATCCATATCTAAGTTTAAGCAATGCTCCACCAAATCCTCTCTTAAAGAATTAGTAGCATTCCACCCCACCTTTTGGGCA
>CALJTN010000357.1 GCA_937976175.1 uncultured Clostridiaceae bacterium
CAAATTTAATTAAATTGAAAAGCTCCTAAGGTAAATCTAGCATTACTAGTATCTAAAGACTGGAACAAATATTCACAATTACTTAAGTCGTTAAGGGCTTCACGGTAAATGCTTAAAATTCTTCGTAGAGTAGGGATATCATAATGGCAAGCCTCTATTCTAAAATGATTTACTCCTATATCATTAAGTTCTTTTAAAAAGGGAAGGTAACAAAGCTCCTTAGAAAGGGTCATATGATTCCTGCCGTGGTTATCAAGGTATACTGGATGCTCTTGTGACTTTTCATCAACTAAAACTAGTACCCCATTATTAACATGAGAATTATCCCCACGCGCTGTAGACTCTAGGACTTTAGTATTTTCATATAAATCATGATCCATATACATAACTACGGGAGAACCATGAACGATAACCTCAATAGGCAGTGGTGATTTAGTAATAGCTTCTTTAGCATCTAATAGTGGTGTCTCTACAGAAAGAGTAGCAATAGATAAACCTTGCTTTTTATAGAAACTAGCTGCAGAGTGGTTGTAAATGTTTAAAGAATAATCACCAATAAGTTGAAGGTCTAAAGCCTTATATTTATGAATAGCTCCTAAGTTTGTTACAACTAAGCCATCAAGGCCTAAATTAGTTTCCATAAGTAAGTGATTGTACTTTGAAAAATCCTCTTCAAGCATCATACGAGGCAGACCTAAATATATTTTTGTAGCTTTTTTGTCTTTAGTTAATCTAAGTATTTCAGCTTTGCTAAAAGGAAGGTTTGGCTTAAATACTTCTCCAGATAAGTAGATTACATCTACACCTTCTTCTATTGCAACTTTAGCCTGAGAATAGGAATTGACTTTTACGCTTAATATTGGTTTATGCGTTATAGGATTATTCATTTTTAGAAGGTCCTTGATTTCATCTATTCTTTCCCTACTAATTTTAATTTCTTCTACAGGGTTACTAAAAACTTTACCGTGACTGTAAAACTTACCAGTACCTTCATAGCGTCTATTTATATTTGAGAGATCTGGTTTTCCAAAAGCACTGCAAGTAGATAAGTCTCTTTTACGAGTTTCATAAATAATTTCAGCATGTTTTTTTCTATCATAACAGATAGGATCTTCAATGTATCTATCTATAGCGTCGCTATAGTAATTAATTAAATCAACTAGATAATTTGCATCCCTCATTCGTCCTTCCATTTTAAAGGATTGGATACCTGCCTCAATCATTTCGGGAAGATGCTCATACATATACATATCTTTCACAGCCATTGGGTATTCTGTAGGATAAACCTCTCCATCTTTCTTCATGGTGAAATGCCAGCGGCAGGGCTTCATACACAGGCCTCTATTGCTGCTTTTTCCGAAAAGCATTCCACTATATAAGCATTGAGCGCCATGCACAATACACATATCTCCATGGACGAAATATTCAAGTTCCATATCAGTTTGGGTATGAAGATTCTTTATGGTTTGTAAATCCATGTCCCGAGATGCAACAATTCTAGTAACTCCACATTCTTTTAGTGCTTTAATAGTTTCTAAGTTGTGTACATTCATCATTACAGAGGAGTGAAGAGTTAGGTTTAAATTTAAGTTGTTTATAAATTCTAGTATGCTAAAATCTTGAATAATTAAAGCATCTGGTTGAACTTTTTCTAAGAATTTCAAGTATTCCTCAGCATCTTTTAAATCCTGCTCACTTAAAAGATTATTTACTGTTACATAAACCTTCTTGTTTAAGGAATGAGCAATAGTAATAGCTCTTTCTATTTCATCATTTGACAGGTTATAATCGTTTCTATGCATACGCATATTTAATTTTTTGCCACCAAAATATACAGCATCGGCACCGCTATAGATAACCTTTTCAAAAATCTCGTAAGTTCCTGCAGGAGCTAATAATTCTATTTCTTTGTTATTAAAGAATCTACTCATATGAAAACCTCTTTTCGGTTAAATATTTAAATTTTTATGAAGCTAATAAGTATTTTTACGTTTTTTTGTAGATAATAGTTTTATAAGTATATGGAGGTGTAAAAATGGATTTAAATGTAAGCATGATCAATGATTGGGAAAAGTGGAAAAAAACCTTGCACAATGCAGTGTCTGTAGGTGAAACAGTAGGTTTATCGGAGCATACAATAACAAATATAGGTACGAAAGTAGGAGAATTTCTAGCTTCTAATGTGGACCCGGAAAACCCACAGCAACGTGTTTTAAAAGAGCTCTTTGATTCTGCAAACAAAGCAGAACAAGAAATTTTAACCGGTGTGATAATAAAAATGATTGAAAAAGAACATTAATTAATGCACTTTATTGATATAACCTCTTTCAACACTGAGTTAAAAAGAGGTTATATCTTACTACCTGGATTACTATTTAATAAATGAGTTAGTTGATAAATCTTGTAATGTGTAATTATTAGTAGTTAAATTTTTTACTGTAAGCCAATTCAAAACTTCTTCTAACTCTAGCTCAGAGGGCATAGATGCCTTTGAATAGTTAGGAAGAGTCAAAGTGTCTTTTATAGTGTCTGGAAAACCTGCTTCTTTAATTACAAAATCAATATAGCTTTCTGGTTTTTCTTCTTTTAAAAAATTAATAGCTTTATTATAAGCTCTATAAAGTGCCTTTATTTCTTCAGGATTTGACGCTATTGCATCTTTTGTAAATATCATAACACCAGGGTTTATGCCTAGTTGGTCGGAACTACTCAAAACCTTGCCCCCAGCGGAAAGTGCAGTACTTGCAAGAGGTTCTGGTAATGTAGCCATATCTATTTTACCATTATTGAGCATCTCTAGCCTAGTGGGTATTTTCGGTATTGCAACCTTTTCTAGGGTGTTAACATCTAGATTTGAGCGATCCATAATTCTATCTGTTAAATATTCTATAATAGTATTTTTAGATATTCCTATGGATTTTCCCTCAGATTGCTGGATTTTAGAAATACCAGAATTATTTCCAGAAATCAACTTAAAGCTACCATCTGTTTTTGATGTAATTTTAACAGGGAAATTGTTATCATTAAAAAAGACCACTGCAAGCATATCAGATATTGCTCCATGGATTTTCTCGGTTTGAAGAGCTGTATCTCTGTCTGCTGCACTTTTAAAATGCTGTATTTCCACCTGAACACCTTCCTCTTTAAAATATCCATTGTGCTGAGCTATAATAAATGGAAGAGAGTCTAAGTCGGGCATAATACCAATAGTTAGAGTTTTTAGTGGTGGTGACATTACTTCATTGCTTGCTTTGTTAGAGCACCCAACAATACTAATGATCATTATTAATACTGATATAAGCACAAAAATATTTTTTTTCACAATATACCTCCAATACTAATTTTGTTTTATTGTTAAGTAATTCTATATAAATATCATAATTTTACAAGTTGAAAGAAAGTGAAAAATAAGATAATATTATATAGAACAATGTGATGAAAGGTAAATAACGCAGTGATTATAGCACTTATTTAGCTTTGTGTAAATAGCTGTTTAATTTAATTCAATAATATATCTATGAACTAAATTAACAAAATGCATTATTAATGACCAAATCCTTTTAACATATGCACAGTATAAAGAATTGTGATAAAGTTTTAACTAAGAAAGTTGAAGATAAGTGTAGATAATGTATGATGTTAATAACGTATTTAATTGATTTTATGACAATTTTTAAGATTTTTTATTTAGCTATTTATAAACTATAGTTTTTTTATAAGGATAGTCCTATAAATAATAATTCTCAAATTGAGGGGGATATAATATGAGTGAAATGAAAAGAATAGCCATACTTGGCGGGGGGTATGGTGGAGTATTAACAGCAAAAAAACTTGCAAAAAAGTTTAAAAAAGATGAAAATGTTGAAATTACTCTTATAGACAAAAAACCGTACCACACTTTACTTACTGAACTTCACGAAGTTGCAGCAGGCAGAGTTTCAGAGGATTCCATAAGGATTGATTTAAAAAAGATATTTGCAAAAAGAAAGGTAAATGTTGTACTTGATGAAATTACTGATTTAGATTTTAAAAATAACATATTAAAATCTGAAAATAATAGCTATGAGTATGATTATCTAGTTATTGGCGCTGGATGTAAGCCAACTTACTTTGGCATAAAAGGTGCGGAGGAATACTCACGTAAATTATGGTCCTATGAGGATGCTGTAGAGTTAAAAGAGCATATTCTTCAAATGTTTAGAAAAGCAGTGAAAGAAACAAACAAACAGAAAAGACAGGCTATGCTAAGTTTTGTTGTTGTTGGTGGTGGATTCACAGGTGTTGAAATGATAGGTGAGCTAGGTGAGTGGAAGGATAGATTATGTAAGGAGTTTTACATCGACAAAGAAGAAGTAAACTTATATGTAGTAGATGCCTTACCTAAAATACTACCTATTTTCCCGGACAATTTAATTAGGAAAACTGAAAAAAGACTTAATAAATTAGGTGTTCAAATAATTACCAATGCTGGTATTACAGAAGTTACAGATAGCTCTGTTACCATGGGTGATAAAGGCATAATTAATACAAATACAGTAATATGGGCAGCTGGTGTTGAAGGTTCCGATATTATTGGTAAAATGGATATTGAACAAAAGGGTAGAAAAAGAATAGTAACTAACGATAAGTTACAATCTTTAGATTATAAAAATGTTTATATTGTAGGTGATAACATTTTCTTTATTCCTGAAGGAGAGGAAAGACCTGTTCCACAAATGGTAGAAAATGCAGAGGCGTCTTCCCCTATAATTGCACATAATATATATAGCGATATAAAAGGCGGGGAAATGAAATCTTATAAACCTTCTTTCCATGGTGCAATGGTATGTATAGGCGGAAAATATGGTGTAGCACATATTGGAGCAGGAAACAATTTCTTTGGTTTATCTGGATTCTTTGCATTATTTGTTAAACATTTTATAAATATTGTATATTTTGCCCAAGTTGCTGGATTTAATAAATGTTGGTCCTACTTAATGCATGAGATTTTCCATGTAAAAGATAATAGAAGTCTTGTGGGTGGATACTTTTCAAAGTCATCTCCAAACTTCTGGCTAGTA
>CALJTN010000358.1 GCA_937976175.1 uncultured Clostridiaceae bacterium
CCGAAAAAACACTTAAGATTGCTGCACTGGTGGTAGTATTTCCTACGCCCATTTCACCTGTACCAAATAAATCATAACCCTTACTTACTAAATCATCAATGGTTTCTATTCCAACTTCTATAGCTTTAATGGTTTGTTCTGTAGTCATTGCAGGTCCCTTCATCATGTTCATGGTGCCATAGGCAATTTTTCTATTTATAATTTTAGGATTATTAAATTCTGCATCTACTCCTACGTCTACAATTGTAATATCACTTCCAGCAAATTTTGCTAAAACATATACCCCTGTAATTTCTTTAGTGAAATTATTAGTGACTGTAGCCGTTACACTTTTAGAACAGTTAGTCACGTCTTCTTCCACAACTCCATTATCGCCACACATTATAACCACAGTCTTTTTATTAATCTTATTATGTACCTTTCCAGTAATGCCCGCCATTTTTGCTATAATATTTTCTAATTCACCAAGACTTCCTATAGGCTTTGTCAAGTTGTCTAGTCTATTCCAAGCTTTTTTCATAGCTTCTTTATCTAACGGTTCAATACACTGTAAAGTGTTTTTTAGAAGTTCCATTTATTTACCCCCTGCCCATCTATGTTTATCACATAATTCCTCTACAATAAAAAATATATACTTTCTATATGTACTAAAATTTAGAGATTATAAATACATTTAAGCACAAGTTCATATTATTTGAAAGTAAAAATTTTTTTACGAAATTCACAAAACATTCTTAAATAATGTTCATTAGTTGTTAACCGTCCCTGGCTCTTCAAAAAAAACAAGGACAAACGAATGTCCCTGATTTTCAGTGCAATACACGCTATGCAGTGCAGTGTAAGTATTAATGCTTTTATTAATAGATATCATCATTATCTATAACTGGTAAACTGTCTAAGTTATTGCTTTTATCGTCATCAGGTAAACTCCTTAAAAATTCTTCTCCTTTTCTGGAAGTTGAGACAGATACCCCCCCTATACTTCCCTGCTTAGCTAGCATAACAGCTTGTTCTTTAGAAACTATGTCTCCATTTTCAAATTCGTAGGCTGTAATTTCGCCTTGATTGTCTTTTACTACTCTGCTAATCATATGAGTTGAACCTTCTTTTTTGTCCATGTTAACACTACCTCTCTTACTATAATTGCTTCGCAATTTAGTTGACAGTTGACAGAGGACAGTTGACAGTGAAGAAAATTTTTTCTAACGAAAAAATAGAAATTCAATTGTGCCTAAAGGCATCTGAGGTGCACTAATCGAAGTTTTGCTTCCTTTAAATTTTAAGATTTTCTGCCACAACAGAAAAATCAACCTTAGCTCTCAACTGTCAATTCTCAACTTTCAGCTAAAACAAAGCATCTCCATATACAGTTTTGCCAATTATATGATTATTTATGAGAATTATTTATATGATTTTTTGTCAATAATATATAGGGAGTTATTGCAAACTATTCGCATTTAGGTGTATACTACTTCTTGGTAAGATTAATTTAATGCATATATTATTGTGCAAATGCAGAGTTAATTTCCTAATAATAATAATAATAATAATAATTACAGGCAAGCACCAAAACAGCAAAGATAACAATTAATGATTGTTATCTCATGGAGCTATGAGGAGGATTTAGATGATTACCATAAAAAATTTATGTTTTACATATACAAATTCAAAACCCTACCTATTAGAGAGGGTTAATCTTAAAATTGAAAAGGGTAGTTACATTTCAATACTGGGTGAAAATGGTAGCGCCAAAAGTACTTTAGTTAAGCTAATATTAAATTTATTAAAACCTAATAGTGGTGAAATTCTTATATCTACTTCTAAAATGGCCTATGTACCTCAAAAAGTTGAAAATTTTAATGCTCACTTTCCTATAACAGTTTATGAGATGTTAAATTGCCACAGAAAAGTATTAAAACTTAAGGATAAAAGTTTAATTGTGAAAAGTCTACAGGCTGTAGGTATGGAAAATCATGCTCATATGCTTATTGGAAATCTATCTGGAGGGCAGCAACAAAAAATCTTTATTGCTAGAAGTTTAATTGGTGACCCTGAGTTACTCATTTTAGATGAGCCTTCAACTGGTGTAGATACTCAAAGTATGGAAGATATATATGGGATTATTAAAGGATTAAATAAAAACCTAGGTATTACAGTTGTTTCAATAGAGCATAATTTAAAGGCTGCACTAGATAATTCAACTGGTATCTTTGAAATGAGCAGTGGAAGTGGTATCCTTTATACTATACATGATTATAAAAATAAATTAGAAGAAGAAAGGGGGTAACCTTACCTTATGTTTGAGTATGCTTTTATGCAAAATGCTTTAATGGCGTCCATTCTAATTTCTATTTTATTTCCAATTGTAGGAGTTTTTCTTGTGTTAAAGAGATATTCCATGATGGGAGATACTTTGTCCCACGCCTCCTTTGCTGGAGTAGCTATTGGCTTGGTTTTCGGGTATAATCCAATACTTTGTGCTTTTGCTTTTACAGCTCTATGTGGTTTATCCATTGAGTTTTTAAGAGATTATTATAAAAAATATGCAGAATTAATTCTAGCAATTTTACTTACCTTTAGTGTAGGTATCGGAATAACCTTGGTAAGTACTGGTAGAGCAGGTGCCAATGTTAATTCTTATTTATTTGGAAGCATATTAACTGTTACAAAAAGCGATTTATACATAATGCTTATACTTAGTGTTATCTCTATAATAACTTTATATTCACTATATAATGAATTATTATATATTACTTTTGATGAAGAAGGTGCTAAGGTTTCTGGGGTAAAAGTTAAGATAATAAACTATGTTTTCGCCTTACTAGTAGGAGCTACTATTTCAGTATCCCTAAGAATCCTTGGAATACTTGTTATGTCTTCTATGATTGCTCTACCCGTAGCTACCGCACTACAGCTAAATAAAGGATTTAAACATACTCTAATTTACTCCATAATGTTCGGCTTTATTGACATAACTTTAGGACTTATTATATCCTACTACATAAACTGTGCACCTGGAGGAACTATCGCTCTAACTTCTGTATTTGTCTTAGTGCTTGTAATTATCAGCAAAAGGGCCTTGTCTAGAGTCTAAGTTTCAAACATATATTATAATATTATGTAATATAAAAAATGGAGGTTATTTATTATGATTCAAGCTATAAATTCAAGAAAATCCATAAGAAACTATAAAGACATAAGTGTATCTGCGGAGCATTTGCAAAAGATTAAAACTATTATAAATGAGGCTAAGCCTTTGTTTGATAATATACCTATGGAAACATTTCTAATTGAAGATGGCAAAAAAATCACAGCTACTTTTAAGGGTCTTATTGGTAAATATACAAAAGTAGAAGCGCCCCATTACTTAGCCTTTACTTCTGAAATTAAGGAAGGTCATTTAGAAAACATAGGCTTCATTGGTGAAGAAATAGTTCTCAAACTAACAGAACTTGGAATTGGAACTTGTTGGGTAGGCGCTGCAGTTAAAGAAGAAATCTTTAAAGCCATAGTTAAGGTACAAGATAAACAACGCTATATAATTTTAATTGCTCTTGGATACCCAGTAGAGGCATTAAAACCAGTGGAAACTAGAAAGAGATTAGGTAGAAGCAAAGTAGTTACAGGTTCATATGAAAATCAATATGAGAATAAATATGAAACTATCATAAAGGCACTTATTGATGCTCCCTCCGCTGTTAATTCACAGCCTTGGAAACTATTCATTAATAACAATAAATTTGATTTATATCTAGAAAATAGAAATATTTTAACAAAAAAGTTACTTAAAGATATGAACCATGTTGATATGGGTATAGGTCTTAACCATTTATATAATTCAGCAATTGAATTAGGCTACAAAGTTGAATTAAAGAAAACTTCTCATAATGAAGAAGGTAATTCCCTATATATTATAAGTGCAATTTTAAATAAAAGTTGATAAACTAAAAAACTATGAAAAGCACTTATGTTGCCTCTCATAGTTTTTATTTTTAGAAGTACCTATAACTATTCACTCTCTACTTCTAAAAGCATCGCCTCATTATATTTCTTTCTTCCCATAAGCCTAAAAATAATATCCGCTTTTTTTAACCCCATATGGTTTTGCTTGCATTCCTTAAAAAGTCTTTTAATCATACCCTTATTTATATTAAGTAAAGGTACTAACTCTTCAATTGCATAAACTTCTTCTATTAAAATATCTTCAAGTTTGCTCTGCATATGAAGCTTATACTCTAAATCTAGCCTTCTATCTTTGTGAGGTCCCCTAGCTCCTCTATGATGCTCTGAACAAAGGTATCTAAAGTTAAGTGGGAATTCAATGCCACCTTGGCTTCTATAAACTATATGATGTTTATCAGCTGGGTTTCCACAGACTTCACACTTAAACAATATTGTCCCTCCTAGGTCTCACTAAGATTTATAATTTTTATTCGAATTTAAAATCCTTAAATTTATCTTTCAATAAATCTCCGAGTGTTACACCTTGTTCTTCCTCATTAAACTTAGCTAAATCACCAAAACCTTTATCTGCTGCTTCTTTGATACTTAGACTTATTCTCTTATCTTTCTCATTTATATCACCAATCTTAACTTTTACAACATCTCCAACCTTTAATACATCAGAAACCTTTGCAATACGATCTTCTGATATCTCAGATAAATGAACTAGACCTTCTATTCCTGATTGAAGCTGAACGAAAGCACCAAATTCCATTAATTTTACTACAGTTCCCTCTACCACATCATTAGTATGGTATTTACTTGATATATTATTCCAAGGATTTCCCTCTACGTCTTTAAGTCCTAGAGATATTCTTCCCTTAACTTTATCAAAATCTAAAACATAAACCTCTACTTCATCTCCAACGGACACTACCTCTGATGGATCTAGAACTCTTTTCCAAGACAAATCTGAAACGTGAATAAGACCATCAATACCACCTAAATCTACAAAAGCACCAAATTTAGCAAGTCTAGTTACAACACCTTTTCTCTTTTCGCCCTTTTTAAGTTCATTCCAAACTATGTCCTTTTTAACTTCACTTTCTGCTTGTTCTATTACTCTTCTAGATAAAACTAACTTTTTGTTTTCTTTATCTAATTCAATTATTTTAACTTCTAAAGTTTTACCTTTAAAGTCTTGCAGGTTTTCTACATATGCATTTGACATTTGTGACGCTGGTATAAAGGCTCTAACTCCTTCCACATAAGCTGTAGCTCCACCCTTTACTATTTCACTAACTGTTACTTCTAAAGTTTTATTTTCATCTAAAATTTCCTTAAGTTTATCCCACACTCTTATGTTATCTGCTCTCTTTTTAGATAAAAGTACATTTCCTTCTCCATCATTAACTTTCATTATATAAACAAAAATTTCATCATCAACCTTTACAATATCTGTAGGGTTTGCTTCCTTTTCATTTGATATTTCTTCTTTTGATATAATTCCATCTGTCATAAAGCCTATGTTAACAAGTACTTCATCTTCATTTACAGAAATTACTACTCCCTTCACAATGTCTCCACTGTTAATATGCACCATTGATTCATCAACCTTATCCATCAAATCATTCATGGAAACTTCTTCTCTATTATCCGTTGTCATAAAATACACTCCCTTTTATTACATAATTATTATTTCAGCACATTTAAATAAGTAACAATTCTGTATGCTAGTTTATTTTCTTGTGCCTAAACTATCATTGAATTACTTATATAGTTTAATTTTTATATTCTATAAATATTCATCCAAATCCTGCTTATTTTCAAAATACTCTTTTTTAGGTCCATAAAATTAAATAATAAGTCAAAATAGACTAGCATACTAACATATTATTTATTTGAATGTGCCTTACCCCTAATAATTTACATTTCGCCTATGCATAAGGTCATACCATGAAGCTTCATCTTAGTACTTATTATCCTCGCTCCACTAAGTTCTACGCAAGGTTCACTAACCGCCCGAACTCCAATAGTCTTCTCTACAAAATCACTGCCTTCAAACTTATGTTGTATTTTTCCTATATCCTCTGTAGTGAATATTTTCAGCTGACACTTAAAAAAATTTACTAAGTCTTTTATTGCCACCTCATCTTTTTTAAGCTCTATTGTGCCTATGGACTTTATGGCTCTATTATCTATATTATGTTCCTTAAGCACCTTTAATACTGTTTGTTGCATCTTTTCAGCGGAAAAATCTTTTCTACAGCCTATACCAAGAACTATGTCTCTTCTTATTAATTTAAGTGTAGGTATAATATCTTCTTGTAGCACCCCACTAATAATGTGTTTATTACCAATGTAAAGAAGTCCACTAATATGATCTAAATTACTACTATATCCAGTTGGTGTTTGCACTATCCCCTTTTCATCAAAAAAGCCAATTTTTTTTCCTTCTATTAAAAGTGCTGCTATTAGCTTTGCTTTTTTTAAATCCTCAATAATAAGTTCATTATCTTTCGCTATCATATCTGGAGCCGTAACACCTAAATTATCTGTAGCCGTAGTTATTACGGGCTGTGCCTTTAGGATTTTGCTGACCTCTATGGCAAGCTCATTTGCCCCACCTAAATGACCACTTAAAAGACTTATAACATAATTACAAGAATTATCTATAACTAATACTGCAGGATCCTCATCCTTGCCTTTTATGTATGGTGCTATAGCTCTAACTGCAATACCTGTGGAACTTATAAATATTATGCCTCTGTAATTTCCCATTACCTTCTTACTAACTTCCTTAAAGTTAAAATCACTTTGTTTTTTCTTTGAATATATATCCACATTAAGGAAGGAAGCTAGCTTTTCTGCTATGTTGTCTCCCTGATGCGTAAATGTAATAACTGCATACTTCATATTTTCACCATTCCTCTACACATTAGAATATCATAATACAATTATACCTTAAAATCATTGGGGACGGTTAACAACTATTTGACAAAATCCTTAATTTATTGGGGACAGTTAATGATTATTAATAATTTCTTCTTCAATTTAAATAGGGACGGTTAACAACTATTTTAATTAGTTGTTAACCGTCCCCAGCTTTTGCCAGCTATTTCTTACCTACTTGCAGCTGTGCTTTATTATCTTTCTTCTCTAAAATAAGGATTCCCAAGACCAGCTGGTGGCGAGTTTTTGCTAGATTTCTTCATAGATACTAGTACTAGAATAATTATCGTAGCTACATAAGGTGTCAAATCGATAAGATATTGAGATATCGGAAAATTTGGTATGCCCTGTAGTCTAAAACCTATTATATCAAGTCCTCCAAAAAGGTAGGCTCCTAGAATTGCTCTATGAGGTTTCCAAGTTGCAAAGATTACTAAGGCCACTGCTATCCACCCTTTACCTGCTGTTACATTTTCCTGCCACGCTGGCACATAAACTAGGGATAGATATGCGCCTCCTAGACCACAAAGGGCTCCACCTACTAAGGTATTAACATATTTATATAAGCTAACATTTACACTAGCTGCATCCGCAGCTGCAGGGTTTTCACCTACTGCCAGGGTGTTTAAACCTTTAGCAGTTTTATATAAATATATAAATAAAAGTAAGGTTATAATATATCCAAAATATACAAACCTATCATGATTAAAAAATATATCTCCTATAAAAGGTATATTTCCTATTAAAGGAATTCTTACAGGTGCAAAAAATGCCTTAACCTTATCAGGGGTAACTTGACCAATCAAGTTTTTACCTACCATACTTGAAAATCCTGTTCCAAATATAGTTAGAGTAAGACCACATACAACTTGATTGGCCCTAAGGCTTATAGTTAAAAATGCATAAATTAATGCTCCAAAGGCCCCTGCCATGGCCGCAGCTACCATAGCTATAACAGGATTTCCCGTATTCAATCCTGCCATAAATCCAATGACAGAACCCATAAGCATCATACCTTCTACCCCTAAATTAAGATTACCTACCTTTTCTGTTAATATTTCGCCTAAGGTAGCAAAAAGCAGAGGTGTTCCAGCTACAACTGCAGCCGCTAAAAATGTTACTATATTATCCACTTTTATTCTCCCTCCTTTATATTGCATTCATCTTTAATAATTTCTGATACCTTAACTTCATTTATATTAATTCCGCTGACATAACTTTGATCTTTAAAACTTATTTTATATCTAGTGAAGAATTCGCTACCTAATACGAAAAATAGTATAACTGCTTGTATTAACTGTGCCGCTGCCTCTGGTATCCCAAAAGACGTTTGAATAAAGGAGGCTCCTTCTAAAAGTGCTGCAAAAAGTATAGCCACTATTACTATAATAGGTGCACTGAGTGCCGAAAGCCAAGTTATAATTATAGCTGTAAATCCAGCACCACCTGAAACTTGAAGCGTCAAAGTTCTACTAACTGCTGAAGCTTGAATTACTCCTGCAATTCCACATAGTGCTCCACTTAAAAATATAGCTACATACATGGTTTCTTTAATTTTAATCCCTGAATATATAGCTGTTTTTTCACTTTCTCCAAGCACCGAAACCTCATATCCTTTTTTAGTATATTTCATGAAAATATACACTATAATTACAAGTATAAATGCAACTATCCATCCCATATGTATACCCAATACCTGTGGAAGTGTTGCACTTGGAGTGAAATTTGGCATTTTAGGGAAGCCCATTGCATTTTTATCCTTCCATGGTCCATATTGTAGATAGGTGATAATTTTTATAGCAATGTAGTTTAGCATTAAGGTTACAATGGTTTCATTAGTTTTCCATTTACCTTTAAGAAAGGCTGCAATTAATGCCCATAAGCCACCACCTAAAATACCTGCAGAAAACATTATTAAGAGCAGTGGAACCTTAGCCATCTGTGGGAACTTGAAGGCAAAGTAACTAGCAAAAAGAGCTCCCACTAATATTTGGCCTTCTCCTCCTATATTCCAAAACTGCATTTTGAAGGCTATAGATATTCCAAGTGAAGTTATAATTAGAGGTATTGCCTTAATAAGTGTTTGTTTCATAGTATAAGCGGATCCAAAGCTTCCTTCTATAATGGCAGCATATACTTCTAGAGGATTAAATTTTAGTACTAACAAGAATATGCCTAGTAACATTAAGGATAAGAGGATTGCAATAGTTCTTATTTTAAAGCTATCTGCCTTGCGAATTTCAGCCCTTTTAACAAACTTGATCATCTATATTGCCTCCCCATCTACGGAATTTCCCACCATCATCATACCAATTTTCTCTCTTGAAGCTTCTCTTGCATCAACGATGCCAGTAACTTCTCCATGACAAAGAACCATAATTCTATCACATAATTGCATTAATACATCTAACTCTTCTCCAATGAATAATATGGCCGTACCTTTTTCTTTTTCCTTACTTATTAAGTCGTAGATAGTATGACAGGTATTGATATCCAGACCCCTAACAGCATAAGCCATAATAAGTATTTTTGGATACATGCTGAGTTCTCTTCCAACTAATATCTTTTGAATGTTACCACCGGATAAATATTTAATTGGATGGTGTATGTCTGGTGTTTTAATTTCAAACTGTTCTACCATGGCCTTTGCTTTTTCAATAACTGGTTTTCTATCTATAAACATTCCCTTTTGTTTATGGTAATCCTTTAGTAAAAGGTTATCTACCATTCCCATGGAGGCAACTAGACCCATTCCCAGTCTATCCTCTGGTATAAAGCTCATACTTATGCCTTTATTAATAATATCTCTAGGAGATTTACCTACTAAATCTTCCCCTTCAAGGAGTATCTCACCACCTGACGCCTTCTCAATTCCTGCAATGGCTTCACATAATTCCTTTTGTCCACTACCAGCAATTCCGGCTATACCAAGAATTTCTCCCTGTCTGAGGCTAAAGCTTATTTTTTTAATTATTTCTGCTTTTTCAGCATTTAATACTTTCAAATCCTTTACTTCTAGCAAAACCTCTCTCGGCTTTTTATCTACTCTATTTATAGATAAATCTGCTTTTCGTCCCATCATTAGCTCTGTTAGGAGCTTTGGTGTGGTATTTTTCTTTTCTACTGTTCCTACAGCTTCACCTTTTCTTAAAACAGTAATCCTGTCGCATATTTCCATTACTTCATCCATTTTATGGCTTATGAATATAATTGCACAGCCTTGCTCTTTCATCTTTAACATTATTTTAAACAGCTTGGCAATTTCACTATCTGTAAAAACCGTAGTAGGTTCATCTAATACTAAAACGTCAGCACCTCTATATAGCACCTTAAGTATTTCAAGATTTTGTCTCTCACCTACTGCCATATCGCAAACATATTTATTTATATTCACATCTAATTGAAATTTTTCACATATATCATTAATCTTTTTAGTTTCTAATTTGTGGTTAAAAAATAAGCCACTATTTTGGCCAAGTAATATATTTTGCTTTGCAGTCATTTCCTCAACTAATTTAAAATGTTGATAAATCATTCCTACACCAGCTTTTATAGCATCCTTTGGAGAAGTGAAATTCATGTTTTTCCCATGAATAAAAATAGAACCGCAATCCGGTTTGTATACCCCAGATAGCATGTTCATGAGCGTGCTTTTACCTGCACCATTTTCACCTAATAATGCATGGATTTCTCCACCGTGTACCGTTAAATTCATATTTCTGTTAGCTATTACTTTTCCGAAGGTCTTACTAATATTTTCTATTGATACATAAGGGATTTTATCCATATTCAACTTCCCTTCCCTTCATTTCTTTAATTTTAGGATTATTCGTCAGCTGTTATGCCATTAATTATCTTCTTCTGTGATGCTGTTCATACCTTTGGCGCTGTTTATTATCACCTATAGTGCTCAAATCTTGTTAAATCATAAACTTAATAATATAGTAAGTATGAAATCTCATACTTACTATATTTTAATACTTTTATGTCTTTTACTATGCTTTAATACCTTTGTGGCTGTACTATACTACTTTGCTATTTGTCCTTCTACGCCTTTAACAAACCAATTAAATTGTAGCATTTCTGAATCTGTCATCACTACATCTTTTTCAACTTTAACAGTTCCACTTTGATCCATTAGAGGTCCTACAAATATTTTGTTTTCACCTGAAAGAATTGCTGCCTGAGCTTTATCTACTGCTTCTTTTGCTCCAGTTGGTGCATTTGCTGTTAGAGGTGCAAGACTAACGATTCCTGCTTCGAGGCCTTCCCAATAGCTTCCTGATTTCCAAGTACCCTCTTTAATAGCTTTTACTTGTTCAATATAGTATGGTGTCCAATTCCAAATTGGTGATGTCATATATGCTTTAGGTGCTTTAGCTTCCATAATTGTATTATATCCAATAGCAGATACTCCTGCTTCTTCTGCTGCTTGTAATGGTCCTGCAGTGTCTTGATGCTGAGAAAGTACGTCTACTCCTTGTGAAATCAAAGCTTTTCCTGCTTCTTTTTCTTTAGTTGGGTCGTACCAAGTATTAGTCCATACTACCTTTACTACGGCTTCTGGATTAACAGATTGTACTCCTAAAGTAAAAGCATTTATTCCTCTTATTACTTCTGGAATTTGCATTGCTGCTACATATCCTATTTTATTAGTTTTAGTTTTCATTCCAGCAACTATACCTGAAAGATATCTTGCCTCATACATACGTCCAAAATAGTTTGACATGTTTTCTGCAGTTTTATATCCAGATGCATGTAGATATTTAACATCAGGATGTCTAGCAGCTGATGCTTCCATTCCATCCATAAACCCAAAACTTGTCCCTATAATAACATTAAATCCTTTATTAATCATATCCTCACATACTTTTTCTACTTCTGCTAAATCTTCTTTTACATTTTCTCTAAAAGTAGTTTTTACGCCTAGCTGTTTTTCAAGTTCTAATCTTCCCACATCATGAGAATAAGTCCAACCTTCGTCACCTACAGGTCCTACATATATAAATCCTACGGTTATTTCCTTATCTCCAGTACCTTTTGTATCAGTTTCACCCTTGCTACCACAGCCCGCCAATACTAAAGACATAATTAACGTAAATGCCATTAATAAACTACCTAATTTTTTCTTCATCATTAATTCCTCCTCTATTCTACTTTAGTAAATAATAATTATTAGTACCTTAGTTAAAAACTACCTTGTTATCTTGTAAAGACTTTATTATGGCTAAGGATTCTACTCTAACACCCTCTTTCTCTATAAGATTTCTTCCCTTTTGAAAAGCTTTTTCAATTACAATTCCCACTCCAACAACTTTAGCTTCAGCTTGACGTGCAATTTCAATAAGTCCTAGTGCTGCATTTCCATTTGCTAAAAAATCATCAATTATTAAAACCTTATCTTCTAAATTTATATATTTTTTACTAGTTCTTATTTTATATTTTTTATTCTTTGTAAAGGAGAATACCTCAGCTTCGTAGGTATCTACATCTAAATTAGTGGCTTCATGTTTTTTTGCAAAAACTACAGGGATGTCCCCAAAATATTGTGCTACAATACATGCTATTCCTATACCAGATGCTTCTACTGTTAGTATTTTAGTAACTTCCTCCTTTGCGAATTTTTCTTTAAACTCTTGTCCAATTTCATTAAACAGCTTTATATCAATTTGATGATTTAAAAAACTATCAACCTTTAAGATACTGCTGCCTATTACTGTTCCTTCAGCTAATATTTTGTTCTTTAATGCTTCCATAAATCTTCTCCTCTATTATCTAAGTTTTTAATATATATATTAAAGTAAAAAAAACTCCCTGGTTAACGAGTTACCGCGTTAACTAGGGAGTTTATAATAAAATACTTAACCTACTATACAGAGGCATAAGGAATACATTCTTTTAGTTAAAAGAATATTCTCTTTATATACTGTAATAAAGGCATGAACAATAATAGAAATCATCAATAAAATAATTAATTCTAGAATTGTTGTACTGTTTTTATTAAAACACCCATAGTCAAGTATTTTACGGTTACTTGGTAGAAACGCTTAGTCCATATTTCTAAGCATATATGAGTTTACGAATATTAGGTTTTGTTTTTTATTAATCGTTCGTGTTTTTAATTGCTATAAACCTATATTACAACACTTTTCTTATTAAATCAACCTATATTTTCAAAAAAAATGTTATACTAAATAATTATTTAGTACAACATTTTTTATTGTTACAGTATGAAGGGTGATGCTTTGATGTTAACTGCTGAAGTATCCCAAATTTCTTTGGCATAGTGTTTTATAGTATTATCACTAGAAAACATACCGGACCTTGCAATATTTACAATGGACATCTCCTGCCACCTAGACTTTTGTCTATATAGCTTATCAATTTCACTATGAGCCTTTGCGTAAGCATCAAAATCTTTAAGTACAAAATACTCATCGTTGTGTGATAGCAAACTATCGTATATACTCATAAATTCTGCTTTAGGAGTTTCTAAAAATCCATTTATCAGTTGATTTACAATTGTATTTACTCTAATATCGCTATTATATATATCAAAAGCGCAATAGTTTTTATTCTTGTAATATGCTATTACCTTTTCTGCGGTAAGGCCGAATAATATAATATTTTCTTTTCCAACTGCATCAAATATTTCTACGTTAGCACCATCTAAGGTAGCTATAGTTACTGCCCCATTCATCATGAATTTCATGTTACCTGTTCCTGAGGCTTCCTTAGACGCCGTGGATATTTGTTCACTAACATCAGCACAAGGAATAATTTTTTCTGCTAAAGACACTCCATAATTCTCAAGGAATACTATTTTTATTTTTTGGCGCGCTATGGGATCCTTGTCTATCTTACTAGCTAAAGTGTTTATAAGTTTAATAGTTTGTTTTGCTAAATAATAACTTGGAGAAGCCTTTGCACCAAATATAAAAGTTCTTGGAACCATATTTAAGTTACGATTTTCCTGAAGTTCATTATATAAATGCATTATATGCAATACATTTAAAAGTTGTCTTTTATAAGCATGTAGTCTTTTTACTTGAACATCAAATATGGAGCTTGGATCAATTAACCTGCCGAAGTTTGCTAATAGGTAGTTAGAAAAACTAATCTTATTATTCATTTTTATCATGCTGGCTTTATCTTGAAAAGCAGTGTCCTTTGCATAATCCATTAAATTCACAAGCTCATTTGGAGACTTTATCCACTTATCTCCTATGGTTTCTGTTATGAGATTTGAAAGCTGTGGATTAGAATTAAGTAACCATCTTCTATGAGTTATGCCATTAGTTTTATTATTAAATTTTTCCGGGAAAAATTCATAAAAATCCGTTAATTCTTGGTGCTTTAGTAATTCTGTATGTAGCTTTGCAACTCCATTAACAGAGTGACTCCCTGCAATAGCTAGATAGGCCATTCTTACATAGCCATCTTGAATAATAGACATTTTGTTTACTTTGTTCCAATCTCCATTATACCTGTGATACACTTCATTACAAAAACGTCTATTTATCTCTTCTATAATCATATAAATACGTGGAAGTAATTTCTTAAACATTTCAACAGGCCATTTTTCTAGTGCTTCTGCCATAATTGTATGGTTAGTATAGGCCATAGTATTAGTTGTAATGTTCCATGCCTCGTCCCAAGCTAAGTCTTCCTC
>CALJTN010000359.1 GCA_937976175.1 uncultured Clostridiaceae bacterium
ATTTGCTTCAAGAAGGAAGAATATTGACTTTCCTATTTCCTTTACTTCTTGTATTCCTATAGGACCTAAAATCCCATGATTCATAGCATTATTTAAAAATAATATCTTACCTGGCTCAATAAACAATGATGTTAATGGTAATAAGCCTGCATTTACTATTACCTCAACTCCAGCTTTTAATACATTGTTAAGACCTAATACTACAGGTCCAATTCCAAGGAAAGCAAGGAGTGCTAATACTGTACCAATAATTCCAGCCGAGAAATTATTTACTAACATCTCAAAGCCTGCAGGTATTTTTCCTTCAATTGATTGATCAAACTTCTTTATAACATATCCGCCCAGTGGTCCCACTATCATAGCACCGATAAACATAGGTATATCCGCTCCTACAATTACACCCATTGTAGCGATTGCTCCTAGTACTCCACCTCTAGTACCACCTACATTTTTTCCTCCGGTATAACCGATTAGAAGTGGTAATAAGTAGGTAATCATTGGTCCTACTAATTTAGAAAGATTTTCGTTTGGTGTCCATCCCGTTGGAATGAATAGTGCTGTTATTAACCCCCATGCAATGAATGCTCCAATGTTTGGCATTACCATACCACTTAGAACACGCCCAAAGACCTGGACTTTTTCTTTGAATTCTGTTTTTGTTTTCAGTTCTGTTTGCATTATTTCTCCCCCTTTAAATTGATTAAATCATCGCCCTCGGTGTTTCAATATTAACGACTTATGAAATGACGTTAATGTCTATCCCTTAATGCAATTATACGTTTACATGTATTGTGCTACAACACAAAGATACGTGCATTATGTCACTGTAGATTAGTGACAAAACTGAGTATTCTGAATTTTAGCGGTTTCTTCACTACTTTTTCCTTGCAGTCTTTATGAAACTTTTTTAATTATATACTAAAAATATAAAACCAAAATACAATCTATTCCAAGTAAAAAAATAACGCAAGAAAATTCCCAACCTGGAAATCTCCTGCGTTATTTCATTAGTTCAAAAGTATTTTCAAACTACCTTTTATTTTGCTTTTTCTTCGATTAGCTTAGCAAGGGCATGTGCCATTTCATCTAATTCACTTTGCACCTTACCTTCTAGCATTACTCTTACTAATGGCTCTGTACCTGATGGTCTAATAAGCACTCTTCCACAGCCATTTAACTTTTCTTCTATTTTTTTGATTTCTTCCACTATTTCACTATCAGTTTCATGAATGTCCTTTTTGTCATTAGGAACTACCGCATTAACTAATACTTGTGGAAGTTCTGTCATCATTGCTGCAAGCTCTGATAGTGATTTTCCTGACTCTTTAATTACAGTGGCTAGTTGAATTCCTGACACAAGTCCATCCCCTGTAGTATTGAAATCCAGGAAAATTACATGACCTGATTGCTCTCCCCCTAGGCTATAACCCTCTTCTTGCATTTTCTCAAGCACATATCTATCTCCTACTGCAGTCTTCACTGTAGCTATGTTTTCTTCCTTCATTGCAATATCAAGTCCCAAATTACTCATTACTGTTACTACTACTGTGTCTTTAGTTAATTTCCCCATGTCCTTTAGGTGTTTAGCACAAATAGCCAGCATAAAATCTCCATTTAC
This sequence comes from uncultured Clostridiaceae bacterium, assembly GCA_937976175.1. GTDB lineage: Bacteria > Bacillota > Clostridia > Clostridiales > Clostridiaceae > Clostridium_AD. Next base: position 1,619 of record CALJTN010000359.1, read on the forward strand.
AAGATTTCCTTTTTCGTCTACCGCTAAACATCTATCTGCATCACCATCAAAGGCTAAGCCTAAATCACAATGGTTTTCTTTAACAAAAGCCATTAAGTGCTCAGGATGAGTAGATCCGCAATCTTTATTTATATTTATACCATCCGGATCATTGTTGATAACTATAACCTCTGCTCCTAGTTCTCTTGTAGCTTTTACGGAGGTCATATAAGAAGCTCCATTAGCACAGTCTAATGCTATTTTAAGACCTTTTAAGTCTCCTGAAATAGTAGATTTAGCAAATTCTATATAATCTTCTATAGCATTATGCTTAACTGTTTTTTTACCTAAATCTCCTGCTATTGGTGAAGGTACTCCCTTGAAATCACTCTCTATAACTGCCTGTATTGTATCTTCTAATTCATCAGACAACTTGAATCCTTTACTATTAAAGAACTTTATTCCGTTATATTCGACTGGATTATGAGAAGCTGAAATAACAACTCCTGCATCTGCTCCGTATTTCCTAGTTAAGTATGCCACCGCTGGTGTAGGAACCACTCCAAGACATATAGCCTCAGCTCCTACTGATAAAATCCCTGCAACTAGGGCAGCCTCTAACATATCTCCTGAAACTCTTGTATCCATTCCCACTATAATCTTAGCCTTGTGAGCTCCTTCTGTTAGTATAAATGCTCCTGCTCTTCCAAGTTTATATGCAAGTTCAACTGTTAATTCTGTATTTGCTATGCCTCGTACTCCATCCGTTCCGAATATTCTACTCATGTTTTTCTACCTCTTTCCCAATATTTTATAGGTTGATCACATACTCTATTTAACTCCACTGCTCAAACAGATATATAATTATTATACGTTCTTTACATAAAATGTTCTTCATTTTGTTTTTCTCATTGTTTACGTTTATAGCAAAATTCTTGTATATAAATGCATTCATGTTAATTATATTATAGTTTGTATTATACTACAATAATAAGTATTTGTAAAAAAGTCCTAGTATTTCACAATGTT
>CALJTN010000360.1 GCA_937976175.1 uncultured Clostridiaceae bacterium
GTAAATCTTAAAAAAATTCTTAAACTTAGTCGATCTCTTAAATATGATTATAGTCAACTGATAAAAGAATATGAGGATTATAAAGGTGCACGCAAAAGTCATATCTATAAAATAATGAAACGCATAGAGATTAGTGATTCGGCTATTTTAGAGGTACCTAATAATGAATTTTTAGTCAAGGTTTTATTAAGTGATATAGAACTATTAATGGGATTAGATGTGCATAATAAAGAACCTATTAATGAAACAGCTGATCAGAGGTTAGTAAGAAATTTACGTTTAAATCACATTTTTTATCAACATGTAGAAGAGGGGATAGAACAACTTATAATGATTATAGAAGGAGTAATGAAGCAATGAAATATATTCCACTTTCTGTCCCAAATTTAAAAGGTAAAGAAAAAGAATATGTGATAGATGCTATTGATAAAGAATGGGTATCTACAGCGGGAGCTTATATAACAAGGTTAGAGGGGGAAATAGCTAAATATGTAGGTGTTAAAGGAGCAGTAGCCTGTCAAAGTGGAACAGCGGGCTTGCATTTAGCCTTACGTTTAAGTGAAGTGGGCCAAGGTGACGAAGTGCTTGTGCCAACTCTTACTTTTATTGCAGCTGTCAATCCAGTTTATTATATGAGCGCTCATCCGGTATTTATGGATTGTGACCATACATTAACTTTAGATGGAGATAAGCTGGAAAAATTTATTGAGACGGAATGTGCGTGGAAGGAAAATCAATTAATTAATATAAAAACCAATAGGCAGATTAAAGCCATTATAGTTGTTCATGTATTTGGAAATTGTGCAGATATGGAAAAAATAATGGATGTAGCGAAAAAGTATCACTTAAAAGTCATTGAAGATGCTACGGAGGCATTAGGGAGCTATTTTACTCAAGGGAGATATCATCATCAATTTTTAGGAACGGTAGCTGACTTTGGAGTGTACTCTTTTAATGGTAATAAAATCATTACAACAGGTGGCGGTGGTATGCTGGTTGCTAAAGACAGTGAACACCTTAAAAGGGCTAAGTACTTATCTACCCAGGCTAAAGACGATGAACTCTATTACCTTCATCATGATATTGGCTATAATTATAGGATGACCAATATACAGGCTGCGATAGGTGTAGCACAGCTCGAGCAGTTAGAACAATTCATTAAAACCAAAACACAAAATTACTACTTGTACAAAACCTTATTAGCAGACTGTGATGCGGTAGAAATACTACCTTTTAGTGAAGAGATAAGAGCAAATTATTGGTTTTATTCTCTACTACTGAAAACAAATCAGCTCAGCATAGATGAAATGATAGCTGCTCTTGAAAATGAAGGAATTCAGACAAGACCGATATGGGGCCTCATTCATGAGCAAAAGCCTTACCTATCGGAACAAAGCTATGCTATAGAACAAGCTACTTATTATAAGCAGCGTATTATCAATATACCTTGCAGTTCGAATTTAAGTGCACAAGAAGTAACTTATGTGGCAGAAAAAATAAAAAATCTTTTTAAATAGGTGAAGTGGGGGGATAAGGATGAGGACAGATTATTTGACGCAGCTATTAAGTATAACCAAAAAACAAAACAAGGCGTTATTAAAGGATGATTATGAAAAATTTATAGCATTACTTCAAGAGAGGCAAGTATTAATTGATCAAGTCAATACAAATGCCTCATTTCAAAATATGCCCCTCAGTGAAAGGGAGCGTGAGATTGTAGACGAATTAGAGGGTCTGGATAAGCAAAACCAAGAGGAGTATAGGAAGCAGTTAGAACTTACTAAACTAGAGCTAAAACACATCAATGAGGCTAAAAGACAAAATGATCAATACATTGACCCCTATTCTGCAATGGGGAGCGGCTTTCATTTTAATCACAAATAATACTTAATGAAAATAGGAAGGAGACTTAAAATGGATATAGGGCGTATTAGTATTCCTCCCGATATGACAATCATAGAAGCTATTAAACAAATGGATGATACCGCAAAACAAATATTGCTGGTAGTAGAGCATGATCTCTTAAAAGGTGTGATAACAGATGGCGATATCAGAAGATGGATTTTAAAAAGAGGAGATTTGCAGCAGCATGTTTCTTTGATGATGAATATCAATCCTACAGTTATTACCAGTAAAGAAATATATCGAGCTGAAAAAATTATGTTACAGAAAAAGGTTCAAGCTTTGCCCGTCGTAGATGAATATTATAAACTGATTGATATCATATTTTTTAATAATCTGTATAAAAATGAGGAGCAATCGATTCAACCAATAGAACTGCCAGTAGTTATTATGGCAGGAGGTAAAGGCACAAGGTTATATCCTTATACGAAGATTTTGCCTAAACCACTTATTCCAATTGGGGAAATAACTATTTTAGAAAGAATTATGCAACAATTCGAGGTACATGGGTGCAACAATTTTTTCATTACAGTTAATTATAAAAAAAATATGATAAAGAGCTATCTTCAAGATTGCAATTGCACAAGTAATATAGAATATATAGAGGAAGAGCAATTTCTGGGAACAGGAGGCAGCTTATATCTACTAAAGAATAAATTGCATGAGACCTTTTTCTTAAGTAACTGCGATATATTGGTTAAGGCTGATTATGCAGATATCTTAAAAGTGCACAAAAACAATCATAATAAAATTACCATGGTAACTTCTCTTAAAGCCTATACCATTCCTTATGGGGTTATTCAAAATGATGAATCAGGTTATATTGCTAAAATTGAAGAAAAGCCAGAATATAATTTTCAAGTCAATACAGGATTATATGTAATAGAACCAGAAGTGTTAGAAGATATTATAGAAAATACTTTTTTTCATATTACGGATTTGATTCAAACTTATATGGACAAGGGTGAAAAGGTAGGAATATACCCTATTACCGAAAGATCATGGTTAGATATGGGGGAATTGAAAGAAATGGAACATATGATAAAGGAACTTGGGCTATAGAAGGAGAGAAAAAAGGATGACTAAGAATAACAAAAAAGTATTAGTGACAGGGGCAGATGGTTTTATTGGCAGCCATCTTGTAGAATTATTGGTAAAAGAAGGATATGATGTAAGGGCATTCGTATATTACAACTCTTTTAATACATGGGGATGGCTAGATCAAATAGATCGTAGTATAAAGGATAGTATAGAAATATTTACGGGAGATATTAGAGATCCTAATGGCGTACGGGAAGCTATGAAAAATAGGCATGAAGTATACCATTTAGCAGCACTTATTGCTATACCTTTTAGTTATCATTCGCCAGATTCCTATGTGGATACAAATATAAAAGGTACATTGAATATATTACAGGCAGCTAGGGACTTAGACATAAATAGGGTATTAGTTACTTCAACATCAGAGGTTTATGGTACAGCACAGTATGTACCCATTGATGAGAAGCATCCTTATCAAGGACAATCACCTTATTCGGCAACTAAAATAGGAGCAGACAAGCTTGCAGAATCATTTTATAGAAGCTTTAATATGCCTATAACGATTGTAAGACCGTTTAATACGTATGGGCCAAGACAATCTGCACGTGCGGTTATTCCTACAATTATTACACAGCTTTTAGCTGGCGTAGAGGAAATTAAACTTGGTTCATTAACGCCTACTAGAGACTTTAACTTTGTAAAGGATACGGTTCAAGGGTTTGTAGAAATTGCAAAGAGTAGGGGCACAATAGGTGAAGAAATTAATATTGCTACAGGGGTTGAAATATCTATAGGAGCACTTGCTAATGAACTCATTAAGCAAATCAACCCAAAAGCCAGAATTATATGTGAGTCACAAAGGCTAAGACCAGAAAAAAGCGAGGTTAGTAGACTTTTAGGCTGTAATAAGAAAATTAAGGAGCTTACTCATTGGAGTACAAAGTATGATCTATCAACAGGGTTGGCAGAAACAATTGAGTGGTTTAAAAGATATCAGGATAAGTATAAGGCTGACATATACAATATTTGATAAATAAGATAAATAAAAGATAGAGAGGTATGTTCAGTATGAAAAGTTGTGTTATTCTTATTGGTGGGGGAGGACATGCCAAAAGCGTAATTGATGCTTTGAATAATAATGCCAGTGTGGAGATAATTGGAATACTTGACGCGAAAGATAAAATGGGCCAAGTCATTAATGGAATAGACATTGTAGGAAGCGATAAAGATTTAGAGCACTTTTATGAACAAGGAGTTAAGCAGGCATTTATTAGT
>CALJTN010000361.1 GCA_937976175.1 uncultured Clostridiaceae bacterium
GCCTAGGATCCCACAAAGAATAATAAAAACCAACAATGTCCAAAATGGCGATTTCTTGTAACTTAGCAAATTTTTAATTCTTGCTTTTCTACTACTTTCACCGAATGCAAGTAGTGCTAAAGTACCGGCTCCAATAGGTTCACTATCCCATATGAGATTTGCAAAACGGTATTCACTATCACATAAATTAAATCGATTCATAAGCCACCTCCAAGATCTATAATTATAGAGTTACACGAGTAGTCTATAATTATAGACCACTGACGTCAAGCCTTTTAGCTCTGTTTTATTTAAAGCATCTGCTTTTTTAATTAAATCATCATAAGCTTACACTATTAATATGCCATTTTACTAAATTAGTTGAAGAATGCTCTAAAAGAGTTCAAATAAATTAACAATATCAGCATTGCTTAAGCCATTGTACTCATCCAATTTATAATCTATAACTTTATCATCCTTGATGAATAAGTAGACAGCTAGTGAGTCCTCCCCATCTAAACTATATATCCAAACTATCTTGTCTTGAACCTCATTCATCTTTGAAATCTCGCTATCTTTAGATTCTACTATGCTTAACCTATAGGTGGGCCTATCGAATATATTTATAATTTCATCCTTAGTTTTTTTTAGCAAGTCATCCTTTGCATTTGGATAGTACTTTTTGAAATGTTCATCTTTCCTTTTATCAAATAATTCTCTAGAAAGAAGCTTGTTTCCCTCTTGCATAAAGTAAAATCTATTCTTTGTTTCCATGTTTACTTGCTGATTAGTTGCGACATTGTCTACATTTTTAATTTCCTTACTACACCCTGACATGAATATTAAAGTACACAAAATTATGCTAGCTATTACTTTTTTCACTAGTCACCACTCCATCAAATTTTTATCTTTAATATAACATATAATACCACTATTGTAAAATAATACTACCAACCACATTACCATAAGCAAATGCTTTTATATTCGCAGAGCTACTAGATATATATTACAATTTATTTTGTTATTATATTGACTAACCTTTTTTAAATGTTATAATAATACCTAGATATACTATGTATAGTAATCCTAAGTATGAAAGGAGAGATTTTATGAAAGTTAATAAGGAACTACTTAAAGGTTCTACTGTAATACTGATACTAAGCTTACTTGAACAGAAGTCAATGTATGGGTATGAGATGATTAAAGAGCTTCAAAAAAAGTCTAATGGAGTATTTGAATTTAAGGAAGGCACCCTTTATCCTATTTTGCATTCTCTTGAAGCCAGTAGCTTCATTGAGTCCTATTGGGAAGAGAATGAAGGTGTTCGTAAAAGAAAATACTATAAGATTACTGAGGCTGGAAAAAAAGAGGCTAAGGAAAAGCAACAGGAGTGGAAGGTATTTACTGAAGCTATGGGTCAAGTGTTATGGGAGGGCTATCATGAGGTTAGAGGATAATGAAAAGATAAAGAAATATCTACGCAGCGTATGTTGTCAAATTAAGAATTCAAAGATACATAGTGATATTCAAGAGGAAGTTAGAGGGCATATTGAAGAAATTGCTCTGGAATATATGGAAGGCGGTTTTTCTGAAAATGAAGCCATAAATAATGCTATGGCACAAATGGGTGATGCATCTCTTATTGGTAGGGAGTTTAATAAGGTTCATAAGCAAAAACCTGAGTGGAGCATAATAATTTTAACTTCAATTTTTGCAATGCTTGGTCTATCCATGATTTTTCTTATAGATTCCAGTGGAATACTCAAGTATTCATTATTCTCAAAAAGCATAATAGGCACGTTAATAGGTCTCTCTTTTGCTGCCTTTCTATACTATTTTGATTACATGAAAATCAAAGGTTATTCAAGATCTATATACCTTGCAACTATCGTAGTTATGCTTCTTACAATTATCTTTGGCCGGACTGTTAATGGAAAACCATATTTATTTATTGGTATAGCCATTAATTTTATTGATGTAAGCCCCATGCTTTTAACTATTTCCTTAGCGGGTATACTTAGTCAATTTAATTGGAGTGAAACCAGGAAGTTCGTCTATGGCAGTGTTCTGCTTGTTGTTCCTATTCTTCTAATGATTGCCAGTCGCTCACCTTCTGCATTGTTGCCTTATTGTACGTCAGTTATAGTTCTTTTGATAATGTCTGGAGTAAAAATAAAAAATATTTCTATACTTGCAACATCCTGCTTAGCAGCTTTTATCTTATACTTGTTTAAGGAACCGCACCTTACTCAAAGGCTTTTAATCTTCTTAAATGCAAAAAGTGATGCCCAGGGAAGCGGATATTTAAATATCCAATTAGATAAATTAATTCACTCAGCAGGCGTTTGGGGACATGGACTTACCTTTGACGGGAGAATGCTACCTGAAATACACACAGATTTTATTTTCACCTACATCATATACACCTTTGGCTGGATTGCTGGCCTTTTACTGGCTATTCTAATAATGCTCTTCTTAGTAAGGATAGCAAGTATCGCTCTGTATGTTAAGAGCAGCTATGGAAAGCTTTTAATTAGTGGATTTACAGCAGTATTTTCTGTTCAGTTTATATGGAATATACTTATGAATCTAAGCTTTGTTCCAATAACTAGTGTGGACTTGCCTTTTATAAGCTATGGAAATTCACAATTTATCGTAAGTATGGCTATTATAGGGTTGATATCAAATATATATAAACAAAAGAATAAAGCACTGGGGACTGCTGCCTAGAATACTGCATTTAATTTAAAGTCTTAAAATATGATTTAAAGGGGAAAAACTTGATGAAATTAAGAACAGCAAATTTTATACCATTAATGCTCACAATACCTGCTATCACTATTGGAGCCATAGCAATGTATCTCAATGAAATTCCAACCCTTATTTGGGCACAAAATATGTTCTTTTTAGTAATAGCAGGACTCATTTCATTTTTTGCAGTTTTAAGTAAACTTAATATGAAAAGAAGTAGCGCTTACGATATTTCTATATTAATATCACTATTGCTTATAATATTAACATTTATCAGTCCAGGTATGGATGGAGTTCACAGGTGGTTGTCTATTGGAATAATTAACTTCAATGTTTCAATGATAGTATTACCAATATTAATAATAGAGTTATGGAAACTATTACAAATAAAAGGCTTGAGTTTTACTATTATTATAACAATTGTTGTATCAATTTTACTGTCAATTCAACCTGATGCTTCTCAGCTAACTGGTTTTGCCATTCCAATGATGGTTATGCTGTGCCGTAAGACTGATAAAAAGGTTCTTCGCTTACTTATTGTTGGGATACTTTCTATATTAATTATACTTTCATGGGTATTTTTAGATAACCTGTCTCCAGTAGCCTACGTGGAAGGAATATTAAGTTTATTAGCCAATATGGGATTAATATGGCTTATATTAGGGGTGTTTTCTCTTGCAATATTACCAGTGCCTTTTATATTATTTCCACCGAAAAATCTTAAATTACCATCAGTATGTGTAGGTCTATATTTTATAATAATTTTAATTTCTACATTTTGTGGTAACTTTCCGGTTCCTTTAATGGGCTATGGAGTTTCTCCAATAATAGGCTATTTTATAGCAATAACCTGGTATTCAAAATCTAAATTAACAAGTGGGCCACTTCATGACCCACTAAGGTAACTGTTACTTGGAAATAACAAGGAGAATACTTCCAGTTATCTCCTATGACCTCCGCGATTATTATTCTTGATTTTTTGTAAAAATAATGTAACCGAAATCTAGACTTCTATTCATCATTTTTCTTCCTTCTTTATTTTTACTATAATTTTATCCGTTGACCTGTTATCAACGGATTATTATTGCCTCAAACTATGGTTTTATTAATTGAATAATGCATTTCACGTTATTATACAGATGTGTCTCAAAGTCCACTTCTTCACCGATTAACCATTCATAAATAGTACCCATGACACATGTATGGAACAAATGTGCAATTGCATTAGGATTTATAGCATTTGAGATTATGCAGTTTTGCTGCCCTTCAATTAGTATGTTCAGAAGAGCGTTATGTATTTTAGTAACGCTTTTTTGGTTATAGTCTTTTAATGTACTGTCATTATCTTGCACATGTGTCAATAATGTATCAGGGGGCTAGTCTCTCTGTGAGTTAAAATGTGGAAACTTTCTTATTATCATGTGACTCAGCCGGTGTCAAGTAAAAACTTCCATTTATAGCACTAGTCAATTACTTCCTTAAAATAAATAACAGAAACCTATAAGGCACCATATACTGTATAGTAAATACTTTAAGGAGCTAATTTAATGTATATTGATGAGGATACTATTAGATTTTATAATACGATGTATAACTAACTCAAGATCTCCCTTTAAAGTGTCCATATCCGGTTTCCGGTGGAATAGAAATACTTGGAGATTTTTTGGAATGGATTTGAGAGATATTAGTAGTTTCCAATGTTTTTAAAATAGTAATTAAAGAATCGAGGTATAAAAATCGAAAGATTTCAACCTTTTCATGGTAAGGTTACCATGATTAATAATTTTTGGGTAAATTCAACTGGAGAAGGCTTAGGATGTTATAAATTAATGTCTGTAGAAAACGAATATGGGACTTTAGTTAATTTCGTGGTTGCTCCAACTACTTATTTTGTAGACCATGTAATGGTTACACCCGGAGATATGGTAACTGGTTTTTATGATACAAATGCGCCTGTTCCTCTTATTTTCCCGCCACAATTTAGAGCAATTGTTATGGCAAGAGATACAAAATATCAAAATGTGAAAGTAGACTATTTTAACAACGAGTTGGTAAGTAGCGATAATACTTTAAGATTAAACATAGCCCCCTGTACTCAGATAGTACTTGAAAATGGGCAAGCATTTAGCAATAACCCCGCAAATCGAAATCTAATTGTTATCTATGGCTCTACCACAAAGAGCATACCAGCTCAGACTACACCCTATAAAATTATTGTTATGTGTTAGATGTTTTTTCACCATTTCCAGGTTTAATTTAGTCTTTTTTTAGCAAATTCGCTTCGCTCATAAGAACCCCTCTCTTAACTTAAGATAGGGGCTATTTTATGCTTACATATATGCAAGCAATCTATTAGTGTATTAATCAGAAACTATCATTAATGTATTGCGCTATTTCATATTACTTTTTCTTTCTTAATTATCGGAATTAAGATCTACTAGGGTTTCACTAAGCTTCCACAGTTTTTTAGAAATCTCTTTATTATTGCATTTTAATTTCATCTTAATATATCTTCAATTGAAATTTTCAAAGTTCTACACTCTTCAATCCAAAATAAAACTTCCAGTTTTTATTACATCCTCGGGGATGTAACAATAACTGGAAGTTATTGTGTGCTAAATTCCATATACATAATGACCTTCTTCTACTTCCACCAACTTTTCCGTTCCTACTGAACCACCATCAATAATCGAATTATACTTAATTCTAGGTCTTTTCTCTACATACTCAGGATCAGGAACAAGTATTGATGAAAACAAAGCTTTAGTATATGGATGAATTGGATTGCCGTATAATTCCTTAGTTTCTGCCAACTCAACAATTTTCCCTCGATACATAACTGCCACTCGATTACAAACATACCTTACCATTGACAAATCATGGGAAATGAACAGACACGTTAATCCATTCTCCTTTTGTAGCTTCTTAAATAAATTGATGATTTGTGCTTGAATTGAAACATCAAGGGATGCAATGGGTTCATCAGCAATTATAAAATCTGGATGTAAGCTTAGTGCACGTGCTATTGCAATTCGCTGTCTCTGTCCCCCAGAACATTCATGTGGATGATTATCTTCAAAACCCTTGTCCAGACCAACTAAATTCATGAGTTGGTTTACCTTATCCAGTCGGTCTTCCTTATTCTTATATATCTTCTGAATTATTAGAGGCTCCTCAATAATTTCTTTCACAGTCATCCTTGGATTTAAAGATGATGTAGAATCCTGAAATATTATTTGCATATTTCTATTTATCATCTTTTTATTTGCCCTATAAACTTTGGAATCTGATATAGTTTTGCCATTATAGTTAATTTCGCCCGCAGTTGGCTTATAAATGCTCATAATACTTCTACCAGTAGTTGATTTACCTGAACCTGATTCACCCACCAAGCCAAATATTTCTCCCTTATAAATCTCAAAGGATATATCATCCACGGCTTTAATTACAGTATTCCTATCTAGCTTGAAATATTGTTTTAATCCTTTTACTTCTAATATTCTTTCTTTATTCATTTTATACCACACCATTCATTATCTCTAGTTGATGGATTTATTAGCGGAGCATCCTCGTGCAGAAGCCAAGTTGCTGCACTGTGCGTATGACTAATTTTAAACATAGGTGGTTCAACAAGATAATCTATCCTCAATGCATATTTATTTCTTACCGCAAAAGCATCACCTTTAGGCAGATTCAAGGGATTCGGTGGCATTCCAGGTATACAGTTCAAGAATTCTTCATCCGAATCCATTTTAGGTAATGAAGAAATCAGTCCCCAAGTATATGGATGTCGAGGATCGTAAAAAATATCTTTTGTTGTACCTATCTCAACAATTCTTCCTGCATACATGACTGCCACCCATTGAGCAATATTAGCAACTACGCCTAAGTCGTGAGTGATAAATACTATTGCTATCCCTGTTTTTGCTTGTAATTCTTTAAGTAGATCTAGTATTTGTGCTTGAATAGTAACATCTAATGCAGTTGTTGGCTCATCTGCAATCAGTACTTTGGGCTTGCCGGCAAGCGCTATAGCAATAACGCTTCTTTGCCTCATGCCCCCTGAGAAATGGTGTGGGTATTGGTTAAATCTTTTTTCTGCATAATCAATTCCCACAAGTTCCATCAGTTCTATTGTTTTCTTTTTTGCTTCCTTCTTACTGATCTTTTGGTGAACTAGCACTGCTTCCATGATTTGCTTGCCAATAGATATGGTAGGATTTAAAGACGTCATAGCATCTTGAAAGATCATAGATATGTCTTTCCCCCTCACCTTATCCATTGCCTTTTGCGATAGATTTTCTAAATTATTATCATTTAGTACAATTTCTCCGCTTTTTATAAATCCATTATTAGGTAAGATGCCCATGATACTTTTACATAATACTGATTTTCCTGATCCTGATTCACCAAGTACTGCTAGAATTTGACCTGCCCTAAGAGTAAAGGAAACATTTCTTACAGCCTGCACCTCTCCCTCTTTTGTTTTAAAGCTCACTGATAAATTATTCACTTCTAATAATTCTCTCATCATCACACCTAATTCTAAGAAACAGCAAAGACATTTCAACCTGTCTTTATTGTCCCATTTTACTTTCTATATTTTTTATTCAATGATCCAGTCCGCCACATTGCAAAATATACCAACACCATGATGGCCTAAAATTCTATCCTTTGTAATTCCCTTCAAATTAGGTTTTGCAACATATAAGGCATCAATGTATGTAATAAATGTATATGGCATATCTTTTGCTAATTCAATTTGGAATTCTTTATAATATTTTAATCGATCAGCATTTACATCCGTTTCTCTAGCCTTCTGGAGTAATTCATCCACTTTGCTATTTGAGTAACTGCTATAATTACTACCCTTACCCGTTCCAAATACTTTATATGTGTGGTCGTCTGGATCAACCGGACTTCCCCAACCTATTAGGTATGCCTCTTGATTGTCCCAATCGATTTTAGCTTGTACAGCTACCTTCATATCTACACCAATTGCCTTAAACTGTTGTGCACATATCTTAGCCATGTCTACCCTAACCTGATCACCTTCCTTACAATTAATTGTAAATGATAATTTCTTACCGTTCTTTTCGTATATGCCATCAGCACCCTGTTTCCAGCCTGATTTTTCCAAATCTTGTTTTGCTTTTTCTGGGTTATATTCAAACTTTTCTACCTCAGGATTATTATATTCTCCTACCTGTAGTGGCGAGTAAGCTACTTTACCATGTCCTAATAGAACACTGTCCAAAATCGCTTTTCGGTGGATTGCATAACTTAGAGCATTCGGTAATTCCCTATTCTCCTTAAAAAATGGATTATTAAAGTTATACATAATTCCTCTGTAATCTGAGGTTTTCATTATATTTACAACAAAGTTTTTATCACTTTCAAATTGTTTAACATCGTAGGGTGTAACCTGAGCTAAATCTAATTCTCCTGATTTTAATTGTAACGCTCTTGCTTTGGTGTCTTCTACAATTTTAAAGACGACTTTATCAATTTTGGGTTCTTTTTCGTAGAAATCTTTGTTTTTAACAAGAGTAATGCTTTGTCCTTTATCCCAGCTTTCCATTTTGAATGGACCTGTTCCTATTGGAGATTGGTTAAACTTGTCCATTGCAATATCTTTCCCCTCTAATATGTGTTTTGGCAAAATACCTATTGTCAAATAATCCAACATAGCTACGTTAGGTACTTTCAAAGTTATCTTAACCGTTGTCTTATCAACTACTTCAATTTTAGTAATGTCTTCATAGTTTGATGCAATCTCTGAAACATTTTCTGGATTCATAATCGCTTCTAAAGTAAACTTTATATCCTCAGCTGTAAGAGTTTCACCATCATGCCATTTTACATTATCTCTTAACATAAATGTATATGTATTTGTTGCTTTATCGCTAGTCCAACTTTTTGCTATTCCCGGAATAATTTTATTGTCTTTATCATGTGCTGTAAGACCACTAAAAATCAATGAATTAATTTCGCCATGCTCATATAACGCGGGGTTAATGCTTGAATAGTC
>CALJTN010000362.1 GCA_937976175.1 uncultured Clostridiaceae bacterium
GTCTGTGTACCTCCTACAAAGAAATGAACTGCTGCGTCTTTTTGGCCTATCTTCTCTTTTAATAATTCAGCTGCCCTTTGTGTATACTGATCCTCTCCATAGCCTTCTGTCTGCTCTAAATTAGATGCTGCTAAAGCTTCTAATAGTCTTGGGTGTGCCCCTTCACTGTAATCATTTTTAAAACTGTACATTTTTATAGCCTCCATTTTTTTAGTGTTATTAAAAATGACAGTTCTTATCAAAATAAGACCTGTCATTTTATGAGATGTTATTTAAATTGTTCTGCCACTTTTAAAAACCATTTATCTAAACACTCAATTACTTTAATAAGTTTGCAAATCAGTCCTCGCTAGTACATAAAGCCCTTTCATAAATTAACAGCCCCTCCCTACTTACAACATCACAAATACTATTTTTTATTTTTACATTTTCATCGAATTCTTCTTGAGTCTTGATAATTAAATCTACTTCGTTATCTAATGTTTTAAGTAGAGTGCTAAAGACTTTATACAATTTCTCACTTTTACCTGCAATAACTAAGAGGTCAATATCACTTTCCTCCCCGCAGTGTAGTGTCAAGCTGCTTCCAAATACATAGAGCTTTTCTACTTCACTTGGGAGCTGCTCTAGAAGTTTGATCACATCTTTTTGTTTTGATGGATAAATATGTTCTATTTTATAGTCTGTATTAAAAAGTTTATTAAATGTATATCTTTTACCCATCTCTACCATATTCTACTCACTCCCTTTAGTCAGTCTATTACAGATTAACTCTCACTATATTTATTATATTATATACCATAAGTATAATTTCTTAAACATTTATAGGGAGAAACTAATTGAAGTTATAGCTATCAAATTATAGCTTACGGCATTTTAGAAATAATAGCTATAATATCATCTATGTCTTTATTTCCTTGGTATCTTATGTAGATCACTTTATTTTCCCAACTTGCAAAAATTTGCTTTTTAGTATCATCTATAGCCACATAGATTTGATCAAACGAAGTATTTTCAATTTGTCTAGGTACAATATCTGGTTCATATAGGTATTGCTTCATAAGGTCCCGTAAGAGCCCATTTGTCATTTTATTAAAAGTTAACTGGTAGAACTGTGTATGAATACTTGGGGAATACTCTCCACTGTTGTCTTTCCACATTACATCACTTACAATGCCATGCTCATTTGTTGCAAGCTGAATGGGAGCTAAAAAACTCCAGTCATAGCTCACACGATTACCCCAATCTACACCCCTACTATTATAAAAGACTTCTCGTTTAAGCTCAGGATTTTGTTCTATTTCCGCTAGCCTTATAATAGACAGATCTGTCTTAGCCTCTGGCAGTGTATAGCTCTCACTTTTTATCATGTGAAGTATAGGGATAACAATCATAAATAATGCTATAATTAAAAACAAGCTTCTAATAACGCTGTTTAACAAACGATGTTTTTTCCAGTTTACTTTGTAAAAAATGCGCTTACCTTCTAAAAGCGACTTTCTAAGAGTACGTATCCAAATAAAATTGCGTATTACTGTATAGAAAACATATAGCTCTACAGCAACTAGTAGGATCTGCTGGATAAGTCCCCCAGTGATCATTGACAAGAAAGGTTTATCATTACGGAATAAAATACTAAACATTATTCCAAAAAACACCAACATTAAAATTGAAACGAGTATAAGATTTTTTTTAAGTTGTCTTTCTATGCTACATATTGTATCTTTCTGCTTTGTCATATCCATATAAGACGCAAGTTCATTATCTGATTGCTCAGATGAAAAAAAATAAAATTTCCCTCTGCTTGCCGCAAGCTCCCAACCACCCGCTTTACAACTATTGATTTCTTGCTGCGAGGGGCTTTTATCTAAAATAGCCGTACAATACTTTATTTCTCTCGGTTCTCCTTTTTCAAAAACAGCAAATAAACGCCCTATGCTTTTTAAATGGAGGCCCTTGGCTGCCATATCGGAAAACCAACTTTCATTTCGACTGATTTGCCAGCTGTCTTCAATTAGGATTTTCTTAACAATCTTACCCATAAGCCCTCCTTATATTTCTATCGACTTTCACCCTACTACAAACTTATTGCTTTTGAGTAAGTACTACAAGTATAGTTTACACTTACACCTCATATTTATCAAGAACAGTTCTATACCCCAACTACAAAGAGCCTATCCACTCATTATTACTAAGTG
This sequence comes from uncultured Clostridiaceae bacterium, assembly GCA_937976175.1. Taxonomy (GTDB): domain Bacteria; phylum Bacillota; class Clostridia; order Clostridiales; family Clostridiaceae; genus Clostridium_AD. Next base: position 2,199 of record CALJTN010000362.1, read on the forward strand.
GATAGGCTCTTTATAGTTATTCATTAAGTAAGTCAGGATAATTTGTAAAAACACCATCTACCCCAATAGATTCAAAATACTGTGCAATTCTTTTTACATTGACGGTGTAACTAAATACCTTAAGACCTTTTGCATGGGCATTTTTTACGAAAGCTTCATCGATAAAATCTGCATTTTGATTAATACTATAGTTATTTAGTCCATTTCTTATTAAATACGTGGTAGGTTCAATCATGGCTGAGGAAATAAGTACTCCCACTCTAATACCCTCAATGTTTAATAAGTTTTTGAGACAATGATGATCAAATGAAGAAAAAACTACTTGATCAAGTAAATGCATGTCTTTTACAAGTTGGTAGACATCTCGTTCTACTTGTCTTGTTTCAAGTGTTGCTTTTTTTATCTCGATATGAATTGTCATATCAGAAGGAAATACCGTGAGCACTTCTGATAACAAAGGTACTTTCTCTCCCGCAAATTCTGCGCTATACCAGCTGCCTGCATCAAGTTGTGCTAACTCATCGTAAGTTGTTTCCATAACCATCGTCTTGCAAGAACCTGTAGTTGTACGTCCTAGAAAATAATCATGAATAACAACAAGCTTCCCATCTTTACT
>CALJTN010000363.1 GCA_937976175.1 uncultured Clostridiaceae bacterium
GGTCATTAGCATAGACACAAAACCCCTCATTTGTTAATGCCCTTGCAAACCCTTCGTACCTTGCTGCTGTCTCTGCCATTCCATGAGCTATTTGAACTATTCCCTTAACTTGCACACTCTCATCAGGTAGCCATTTATATACAAATATCTGCAAATTTCCCTTATCCACAAACGTAAAGTTTTCTGTTCTCATTTTCCCGCCCCCTATTATTATACCTCGTCCATGCTTTTTGAAGCTATTAAATCCACCCCAGTATCTAAAATATTTTTTACAATTATATCTCCTACCTTTATGGGAGCACAAACTTCAATATGATTTAATAATTCCATGCATTCAAAAACCTTGCCTTTTGGTATATCTCCTTTAGTTCTAACAGGTAATCTCCTCATTGCTGCTCCTTTTATTTTTACAGTTGAAGTTAAAACCCTAGTAGGATTGGTTAATTCTTTTATTCCGTAATCTACTCCCCTATTACACCCACTACCTATAACCTTATAACCACCTTTTGAGGTTTCATCCGGTATTAATGTAAGCCTACAGCCTCTTGGGCAAACTATACAAACTAATTCTTTATTCTCCATTATTTTGCCACCTCTTCTTCAACTCTTATTAATATTGTAGAAAAGTTCTTACCCTCTAACTCTTTTATATTAATTTTAAGCCTTTCCATTTCTCCAGGCGCCATATGCCCTCTCTTTATTTCCTTTATTTTAGCTCCATCTGCTTCAATAATTAGCCTTGCGTTTTTATATACTTTTCTTACCCTCATAAACAAATCTAAATTTTCTTCAATATTGCTAACACGTACCTTTTGAGGAACTATATAGGCTATACCTTCGCCTGGTGACATAGCTAGTACTTTTTCCTCCTCTTTAATTTTCCCCTGTACAAATTTAGCGGCATTCTTACCTGCTCGTTTGCTTTCTTCTGTAACGTAATCTACCAAATCATGCACATGCACTACATTGCCACAGGCAAATATACCTTTAACACTGCTCTCCATGCTTTCATTTACAATAGGCCCGCCAGTAACGCTATTAAGTTCTATGCCTGCACTTTTAGATAATTCATTTTCTGGTATTAGACCTACAGACAGCAGTAAGGTATCACAGTCATAATACTTTTCAGTACCAGGTATTACTCTTCTGTTTTCATCTACCTCACCAATGATTATACCCTCTACCCTATCTTTCCCCTTAATCTCTACTACTGTATGACTTAGAAGCAATGGAATATTATAATCTTCTAAACACTGAACAATATTTCTAGTAAGTCCTCCCGAATAAGGCATTAATTCAGCAACTGCTTGAACCTTGGCTCCTTCTAAAGTAAGTCTTCTAGCCATAATAAGTCCAATATCTCCCGAACCAAGAATAACTACTTTCTTGCCAACCATATAGCCTTCCATATTTATATAGCGTTGAGCTGTACCTGCAGTAAATACCCCTACTGGTCTAGTTCCCGGTATATTTATGGCTCCTCTGGTTCGCTCTCTACATCCCATGGCTAAAACTATTGCTTTGGCCTGAATATTCATAAATCCATCTTTACTGTTCATTACCTTTATAAATTTATCTTCGCTAATTTCCAGCACCATAGTATCTATTTTATACTCTATGCCTAATAGTTTTAATTCATCAATAAATCTCTCTGCATATTCTGGACCTGTAAGTTCTTCTTTGAAAACATGAAGACCAAATCCGTTATGAATACACTGTTGTAGTATTCCGCCTAGTTCTCTATCTCTTTCAATAACTAATATGCTGTTAACTCCATTCTTTTTTGCTTCTATGGCTGCTGCAAGACCTGCAGGCCCACCACCAATTACTACAATGTCGTATTTAAACATACTAATTACCCCCTTGCACTTCATTTAGCGTTGTATTTGTTTTGTATTCTCCATTCACTGGAGTAGACTCTTTCAGAGTAGATTCCTTTGTTTTACCCACTAATACATAGGTGTCTTTGTTACTTTTAAGTATCTTAAGCTCGTCTACCTTTTGCTCTCTAGCTAATATTTCTACAATTCTAGGTCCACAAAATCCGCCTTGACATATACCCATACCAGGTCTTGCCCTTCTTTTTATTCCATCTAAAGTTGTTGCACCGACTTTCCTACTAATTGCATCTACGATTTCACCTTCAGTAATTGACTCACACCTACATATTATTCTGCCATATCGAGGATCTTTTTTTATGACCTCAGCTTTTTCTATATCACTAAGTTCTATAAATCTTATAACTTTTCTTCTTATAGGATTAAAACTTTCCTTCTTTACTAGACCCTCTACTTTTTTATTTAAAATTTCCACTACATATTCAGCAATAGCTGGAGCAGCAGAAAGTCCTGGGGATTCAATGCCCGCTACATTTATAAAATTTTCAACTTCCTTAGACTCTTCAATTATAAAATCTCCAGTAGTAGAGGTAGCTCTCAGTCCAGAAAATGAAGTTATTACTGAATTAAATGGTATTTTTTTGCTGGTTTTATATGAAGAATTTCTCACTTCCTCAAGTCCCATTGCAGTAGTTTGTATACTTTCATTATCATCTAAATTTTCTGCATTTGGCCCTACTAATAAATTGCCATGGACAGTTTGAGTTACTAAGACTCCTTTGCCAAGCTTTGTAGGACATTGAAAAATAACTCTATTTACTAAATTGCTTGCTTTTTTTTCAAGCACAAAGTATTGTCCTCTTCTTGGAATAATTTTAAAACTCTCCTTAGCAACCATATTATTAATTTTATCTGCATAAACTCCTGCGCAGTTAATAACGTATTTTGCTTTTATTTCTTTTTCGCAACTTTTAATGACAAAGTAATCTTTTTGTTTTTCTATTGAAACTACCTCACTATTTAAAAATAATTGCACGTCATTTTCTACTGCATTCTCTGCAAGAGCTATGGCAAGTTCGAAGGGACCTACTATACCACAAGTTGGTGCATAAAGTGCTCCTATAATTTTTTCATTGAGATTAGGTTCCAAGGCTTTCACCTTTTCTTTATCTATTATCTCCATATGAGGAATTTTGTTTTCTATTCCTTGTTCGTAAATCTCCTTAAGAGTATCCATTTCTTCTTCATTACTAGCAATTACTAATGAACCTACTCTTTTAAACGGCACGTCCAATTCTTCACAAATTTTTTCAAACATAGGATTTCCTAAGGCATTAAATTTCCCTTTATTTGTACCTGGCTTAGCATCATAACCAGCATGGACAATGGCGCTATTTGCCTTAGTTGTTCCATTAGCCACATCATTGTCTTTTTCAATAAGCGCCACCTGAAGCTCATATCTAGATAATTCCCTTGCAATAAAAGTACCAATAACCCCTGCACCAATTACAGCTACATCAAACATTTTCGTTCCTCCTATATATAAAATTATTATTAAACTTTAATTTGCATACTCTAACCTTAATGCTTTAAAAACGGACTAATCTGCTGAACCGTAATTTATTTCAATATGCCTAGTGTTATTTAGAACACAAAAAGCCACACTGAATAAATCTATCATTGGATAGACTTACTAGTGCGGCTCTCATTTCTCTTAGCCATATTTCATATTTACTCTTATTTAGATTATATCACTAAAATATATATTTGAAAAGCAATATTATCAAAATCTTATAATAATATTTCACTAAACTATGTTTTTTTACATATTACTGCTTATTTGCTTATAATTCTATAATCGCTTTCTATGTATTTCTCTTTATCATAGAATTTGTCTGATTGCCCATAAATCTTCACATTAGTTTCTACTGAATTTTCAGCAATATACTTTGCGGTATTTATAGCTGTATCAATAGTTTTATCCACTACAACGGCAGTTACTGCCGCGGTTATTTTAGCAGTTTTACCCACCACCTTAGAAGCTATCTTGCTATATTTCTTAGTATTTATAGCTAACTTCTCCTTGCCTGAAATCTCTGCTATAGAAGATATAACACTGCCCGTTATGGCAATACTATACTCAGCGGTATTTCCAACTAATTTTAAAGTGCTATATACTATTTTTCCTGCTATAGTCATAATTATCACCACACCTATATTATACTTTACCTAGGATTATACCCTAATACTAGTATACCATATTATTGAAAAACTATTATTCACAAATAAAAGTTATAATTATTAAAATTCTGCATGTAGGCGTGTCAGATAGTATATAGGAATTTTACATACTATCTTGTAAAATTCCAAAAGTAGCCTAAGAGGCATAACAATTAATAATTGTTATGCCTCTTAGTAATAATTAACATAGAAGTTTCAGCGTCTCTTGCAAGGAGCGCCAGGGAACCGACCTTTAATACTGTGTGTTTCTTACATTGTTAAGTGCATTATATACACCTTTAGCTAACTCTTCCATTGTTGTATTGTCACTTGGCTTAAATTCATTGTCCACTATTTCTATAAATCCCAAAGCCTCTGCAATGGCAATATATCCTATATTACCCTTACTTATTTTACTTGCATCTTTATAGTTAACTTTAAAAAGTTCACTATGCTCTGCTATCTTGCTATAATTAGTGAATTTAACTAAGGTTTTAGCTAAAGCCTCCCTAGTAACCAGTTGTTCCTCTATGAATTCACTCTCTGAATTCTCCATTATTCCATAGGATACAGCCATTTGAAGATATTTATAATTTGCATTATCTTTGGCAATGTTTGAGAATTTTAAGTCTGCAGTTTTTTCTATCATATATGGTCTATATCCTCTTACATTTACTAACATCTTAATTAAGTCAATCTGAGTAATTTTTTTATCTAATTTGAAATCAATAGTTTCTATTAATCCTTTAGATGCTAAAATGCTTAATTCTTTTTCCGCCTTACTACCACTTATCTTTTCTTTAAATAATTCTATATTTTGATCTATATTCTCACCGCTATGATTTACAAATTTACCAGTAAAAGCATCAATATTAGTAAACTCATACATACCGTTGACATCACCTAGTCTATAAGTTAGTATCATTTCTAGTTCTGGATTTTCATAATTATTATTTTTATTTATTTGTGAATAATATAGTACTGGTTTATACTTATTAAATAATATTTCACTTGCATCTTCTTTGCTTATAGTATTTTTAATCTCAGGGAATTTAACATTTTTATCCCAATTACAATTGAAATTAGTTATATTACCAGTTACAGCACTGAACCCAACATTTATACTGTTTTCGAAATAGGCAATACCATTTTCTAACCTTGTAAAGTTAAAGTAATACTCTCTTTGACCCATTTTATCGTAATCATTATAATTATAATTTTGTTGCTCCGTTTTTATTTGTTTTACTTTATCTGGATGGTATTTTGCAACTAACTCTAATGCTTTAGTGTATGCCTCTTCCCAAGTTAATTTAGGCTCGAATTTTTCATTTCCATTGTAACCTTCATTAGAGTATCTATAGCAGTTTAATATTTCTCCAGTTAAAGCATCTAGAGATATGCTGCCCCCTTCACTTTGTTTTCCTGCCTCTCCTTTAGTAAAATGTGCATTCCAAGTTTTATTACTTGAACTACCATAGTTTTCATTATATTCTTGATATCCTAAATGCTGAATTACATATCCCTCACCAAAAAGTTTGATAATGTAATCTTTTGCTATTTTTTGTGCTTCCTCCTGTTCTATTGCCTTTTCTCTAGCAGTTACCACTTTTGATTTATTATAAAACGCTTCTTTTTCTTTTTCATCTAAGTCTTTTATTACTGGAGTATTTAAATTATTATTCCAGTCTATCATCTTTCCATTATTAGCATTCATCATATATCCGCCGCTAAACTCTGGAACATACAATAATTTTATATCTCTTTTATTTTCATAATAACCATAATTCTGCATAGAGGTTGCGTATCTTAAAGTCATCTTAGTTTGATTTTTATAAGCTTCAGCTGCAGCTTTGGCATCTATTATTCCTTTAACTTCTGGAAATTTTAAATCTTCATTCCTATTGCAATAGTAAGAAACTACCGTCCCTTTTACTCCATCAATTTCTATGCCAATGTTATTGCCATCAAATTCTATACCATTAACTTTACTTACATAGTTAAAACTATAATTGGTGGCTCCGTAATATCTAAGATTATTATAATTCCTTTTAACAGATTCATCGAATCTCTTAGGTTGAATTTTTTTAACAAAATCATCACTGATCTTTTCAGCTTCCTTAATTGTTATTGATGGAACTGAATTCTCTTCATTATTCATGCGTTCATAGTTACTTGCTTGAATAATTTCACCAGTATCTGCATTTATGGTAACACCAATGTTAATGTTTTTTTCCATATTATACATTTCCCAATTAATATTCCAAAAACTATTCTGCTTACCATTATAATTGGAGGTATTAAAATTACTTCTTTGAGTAAGCTTACTCTCATCTATTTCTGTGCCAAAATAAGTTTTTATTGCTGCCTTTGCAATGTCTTTTGCCTTATCCTTTGATATTTTTACACTCTTTTCAGCTTCGCTATTTGTTGCCTCCTTTGTATCTGTTACTGCTGTGGGCATAGTTGGTGGCTCAACACTTGTAATAGACTTTGCAAAAGATAAAGTTGTTCCATTAAAAGTTAATGCCGCTGCTAATAATATTGAAAAAATTCTTTTCTTATTCATAATAATTCCTACCTTTCAGTATATAATATTTTATTATTTTATTATTTTGCTAATAAATTTTGTTTAGTACTAGTTGTCCACATATAAAGCCATCCTTTGTTAAAAACTATATTATTTGTAATATATTCTTAACCTCCTTATTCTCATCTATGGTTCTTACCCATAATTATCCTATGCACTTACCAATTGTTTCTATATTATAGACGATTATAATTTACCTTTAGTTACATATTATTCTTATATTTTATAAATAATATTTTTTATTCTATAATTTATATGCTTACAACCTTATACTTTACATGTTTTTAACACTAATACCATGTATATGTATATTATGAACTATTATAATTTATATATGGTTACATATTAATTACATTTCTCCTTACTTTTATAAAATATTTACACCCTCTAATTTACAACTGTATAAATCTTTTAAGGTATTGTATAATGAATAATGTTATATAAAAGAATGATATTTGAATAAGAACTTTATGAAAACCCTATAAGTAATGTTTGAATATATTTTAACTAGAGATATAGGAGTGAAAATAAATGACAAAAACTATTTTTAAAGGCAGTGCAATGTTAAATCCTGTTCCCGTAGTATTAATTACTTCAAAAAACAAAGAGGGAAAAGTAAATGTTTTTACAGTGGGGTGGATAGGAACAGCTTGCACTAAACCTCCAATGATAACCGTAGCTATAAGACCTGAAAGGCTTTCCTTTGAATATATAAAAGAAAGTGGCGACTTTGTAGTAAATCTCCCTAATTCTACAATGGTCAGAGAAGTTGATTATTGTGGCGTACGCTCTGGAAAGCAAATAGATAAAATTGCAGAAATGAATTTTACAACTGAAGACAGTAAGGATGTAGTGGCTCCTTTAATTTCTGAATGCTCCATCGCTTTGGAGTGCAAAGTTAAAAGCATTACCCCTTTAGGTACCCACCATTTATTTTTAGCTGAAATCGTAAATACTCATGTAGATAATAGTTTAATAGATGCAAAAGGGAAAATTCATTTTGAAAAAGCAGATCTTATAACTTATTCTCATGGTGAGTACTTTAGTGTTAATTCTAAAGCTCTTGGTAAATTTGGTTATTCTGTTCAGAAGAAAAACAATAATACAGCTCAAAAAAATAACAGACCAAAACGTAAAAAGAAAGCCTGATTTACTCAGACTTTCTTTTTATATTTACTTAGTCATTTTTAACATTTCACCAATAGCCGCTATACTGCCAAGGCTTGATAATGTCTCATTTGGAAGTATAAGTTTGTTAGCTGGGTTCTTAGCCATTTCTTTAAGAGCCTCTATCTGTTTTAAAGCTATTACTGTTTCATTTGTACCTGATTCTATAATGGCTGTATTTATCTTTCTTATTGCATCTGATTCTGCATTTGCAATAGTCTCTATAGCTCTCGCCTTACCTTCTGCTTCAAGAAGTTGAGATTCTCTAAGTCCTTCTGCACGTCTAATATTTGCTTCTTTTTCAGCCTCAGCATTTAATATTTGTGCTTGTTTATATCCTTCTGCTTTTTCAATTTGACTTTGCTTCTCACCTTCTGCTGTAAGGATAAATGCTCTCTTATCTCTCTCTGCTCTCATTTGTTTTTCCATTGCCTGTTGGATTTCAGCTGGTGGAATTATATTTTTAATCTCAACAGATAATATTTTTATTCCATAAGCATCTGTGATTTCATCTATTATTTCAAGAAGCTTAGAGTTTATTCTATCTCTTCCTGATAATACTTCATCTAATGTCATATCCCCTACAATATTTCTCATATTAGTTATAGTAGAGTATACGATACCTGATTTATAATCTTCAATATTGTACACTGCATCCCTTGAGCTAACAACCTTGTAAAATATAACATTGTCAATTGATATATTAACATTATCTTTAGTTATAACATTCTGTGGTTGTATGTCTAATATTTGCTGCTTTGTAGAAATCTTTCTACGAACAAAATCTGCAAATACAATTGTTAAATGCCAGCCCGGCTCCAATATCCTATGAAACTGACCAAATCTTTCTACCAAATACACAGATCCAGTATTAACAATTTTAATAGATGACAAAATCATAATAACCACTATCAGTAATATAAATAATCCTATAAACGGTCCCATTATAAATTCCTCCTTAAATTTTAATATACCTTATACTTTAGGTATTATAACCTATATTTTAACTATTAGCAATTTATTACCTTCGGTACCAATAATTTGAACAGTATCACCTGCTTTTAAAGGTTTTCCTACATTTTTCACAGTCCAATAAATTCCTTCAAATTTAATGTTTGCTTTTACATCCACATCCTTAGTTATTACAAACTCTCTTCCCACATAGCTTTCTTCCATAGTCAATGTTTTGCTTACAGTTTTCTTTATAGTTTTCTTGACTATAGGATATCCAACTGCCATAAGTGCTGCACTAACTCCTGCAAAAGTAATCACTTGAGTTACTATTGATGCATTGAAGACCATAGCAACTATTGCTGCAATTGCTCCTATAGCAAACCATATAAACATAAAGCTACTAGTTGCAATATCAATAGCTAGCGCTCCTATTGCTACCATTACCCAAAATATCATCTGCATCCAATCCATATTATAATCCCCCTTTCAAATATTAATTAATATTATACATTATTCCCCCTTATGCTATTACTAATGCCTACCTTTATTATATATCTTTTGTTTTCATTATAAAACTCTTTTTATTATGTTTTATAATATGCCTTGTCTATAAATACTAATAGTCATATAGTACTAACTCACTGTCTCCTAGGTTAAATTCTGTATGGTGTTACCATAATGTTATTATACAGTATATTTAAAACTTAATAAAGTTTTAAATTATCTTGTTATGTGTTATTTTATACTGTTTTAGCATGTCTATCTTCCACTTTCTTGTATTTGCTCCCGTTTTCAGAATAATTAAAAAACACCTGGGGACGGTTAACAACTAGTTGACTAAATGTTCAAAAAAACTGAGAAATAATCGGGGACAGTTAACAACTATTTAAACAATAGTTAAATAGTTGTTAACTGTCCCTACTAATGTATTTAATATAATGATATAATTTTACTAAATATTTGTTATATAAAATTAATGTTACATATACTATACTTGAAAAATCAAAGAAAGGTCGTGAATTAGCTTGCAAACTTCTTTTATAAAGGTTTCTGCCGCGTGTCCAATTGTAGATGTGGCAAATATGGATTTTAACTTAATTAATATACAAAGCTGCATTAATCAGGCAATAGATGAAAGATCAAAGTTCATAGTTTTTCCAGAACTTTGTATAACTGCTTACACTTGTGCGGATTTGTTTTTACAACATGAACTCATTGAAAAATCCCATAATGCAATTAAAGCTCTATGTGAGTTTTCTAATAGTAAAGATATATTAATTGCTGTAGGGGCACCTTTACATTTTAACGATTGTCTATATAATTGTGCTTATGTAATATTTAAAGGGAAAGTTTTGGGGATAGTACCTAAAAGCTACATTCCAAATTACTCTGAGTTTTACGAAAAAAGATGGTTTGCTGAAGGTCTTGGCATAATAAACAAAACTGTAAATCTCTCTTTTGCAAAGGGTATTCCTTTTGGAACCAATTTACTATTTACCTGTGGCAGTATTAAATTCGGCTTTGAAGTTTGTGAGGATCTTTGGGTAACCATTCCTCCAAGTAGCCATTTAGCTCTTCAAGGTGCCAATATAATTGCTAATTTATCCGCCTCCAATGAGTTAGTTAGCAAATCAGATTACAGAAGATCCTTAGTTTCCTCTCAAAGCGCAAGGTGTATGTGTTCTTACTTATATGCATCCTCCGGTGTTTTTGAATCCTCTACTGATCTACTTTTTAGTGGCCATCTTTTAATTAGTGAAAATGGATTATTATTAAAAGAAAATCATAGATTTCAAAGAGAAAATGAAATTATCACTTCTATTATTGATATAGGTAAGCTGAATAGTGAAAGATTAAAAAATACCAGTTTTAGAAATAGTAATTCTATATGCCCTTTTGAGGTATGGGAAATTCCTTTTGAATTTTCAAATCTAGATTTTGGAACTTTTAATAGGGATATCGATAAGCATCCTTTTGTTCCTTCTAATCAGCATCAACGGGAATTACGCTGCAAGGAAATTTTTAATATTCAATCCTCTGCACTTGCTAAAAGATTCTGTCATACTAAGCTTAATAAAGCTATAGTTGGAATTTCTGGGGGGCTTGATTCAACTTTGGCGTTACTAGTTATAATTAAGACCTTTGATATGTTAGAAATCCCACGAAAGAACATTATTACTATTACTATGCCTGGTTTCGGTACTACGGATAGAACCTATATGAATGCAATAGACTTATGTAAAAACTTAGGCACAGACCTTAGAGAAATTAATATAGTTGATGCATGCCTTCAACATTTTAAAGATATAAATCACCCAATAGAGATATATGATATAACTTATGAAAATGTTCAAGCAAGAGAAAGAACTCAAATTCTTATGGATATTTCTAATAAAGAAGGCGGGCTATTAATAGGCACAGGGGACTTATCAGAACTAGCCTTAGGCTGGTGCACCTATAACGGTGATCATATGTCCATGTACTCTGTAAATTGCTCAATTCCTAAAACTTTGGTTAGGTATTTAGTTAAGTATGTATCTGACAAAGAAGCCTCAAAAGAAGTTTCAGATATTCTTTTAGATATTCTTGATACTCCAGTGAGTCCAGAGCTTCTACCTAAAGACAAGAATGGTGAAATAACTCAAAAGACTGAAGATATAGTAGGTCCTTATGAGCTACATGACTTCTTCCTTTACTATTTTATGAAGCAAGGAGCTTCCCCTAGTAAAATACTATTCCTAGCTAAGGAAGCCTTCAAAGATGATTATGCTGAAGATGAGATATGCAAGTGGTTAGATAAATTCATTAAAAGATTTTTCACTCAACAATTTAAACGTTCGGCTCTGCCAGATGGTCCAAAGGTAGGGACTATAAGTGTATCTCCAAGAGGGGATCTTAGAATGCCTTCTGATGCTAGTTTTAACTCTTTCATTTAGAAGCACTAAAATTTTTACACGCAAAAAAAGTATATATTACGTATAATGCATTTGAACAAGCTTTAGAACTTCTTATTTTATTTTTAATTAAGATGCGTTAAGAAAAACATATGTTTGAGCGGCAGCGAGTTTATGTTTTTTAGCAGATTAATTAAAAATAAAATTAGTAGTTCTTAGCAAAGTGAATGCATTAGTAGTAATATATACTTTTTTTCCCTTTCTATTTATAAATATCTACAATCAATCCTGAAATTTCATCAATAGTGCTTGCCACGTCAAGGTTTTCTTTTTCTTGGCTAAGTAGCATTTGTGTAAGTTCCTCTAATTTTATATCTACAGTATCTACGGTTATAAAGTATTGTGTTTGCCAAAAGCTAATATCCTTTTTAACCTCATACATGTGTTTTAAAACGGACTCTAAATATTCTTTAATTAGATTCTTATATGCTTTCACATCCGCAAAGCATTTTGTAATACTTAGTCTATTTCCCTTCTTTTTTATGTTGTCCATCATATCCTTAAGTTGATCTTCTGACTTTTGCTGCCTAGCAAAACTAAAATTCTGTGAAAAATCCTTTTTACTAGATACAGTTTTTTTATCTGATACAACAGGTGAATTCCTTCTAGTTCTCGATATTTCCATAACTTTTCACCTCCTAGTTTATCTACATTAATTTTTTCTCAAAGTTTTTATATCTCATATATATTATAATATATATTATATCGAAGTTTTCGCAAAAAAATAGTCACCTATGAAAATTAATTTTTTTCATTATTGAAGATTAATGCTTTTGCTTATAAATTTGCCATTTTTTTTATATACTAGTATAATTATATGGTAAATATTATAGATTAATTATTTTAATATATGCTAGTAGCTTTTATTTCTATTAAAATAAAAAAATTTAAGCTCTTAGAGGTGATTAAATGAAAATATTACTGAATATGTTTTGGACTTTCTTTAAGATAGGAGCTTTTACCTTTGGTGGGGGTTATGCCATGATTCCACTCATCGAAGCTGAAGTTGTCAGCAAAAAACATTGGCTTTCTAAAGAGGATTTCTTGGATATAATTGTAATTTCCCAAACCTTTCCTGGTGCCTTAGCTGTTAATAGCAGCATATTTATCGGTTATAGAATTAGAGGTCTTCTCGGAGCTATCACTGGTCTTCTAGGTGTAGTTTTGCCTTCATTTTTTATAATATTATGTATTGCAGTTTTTTTTATGAAATTTAGAGATTATTATTACGTGGATTTGGTTTTCAAAGGTATTTCTGCTGCAGTACCAATGCTTATACTCATAGCTGTGGTTAGCTTATCAAAATCTTTAAAAAGAAACTATATAAACCTGATTATTATCCTAGCTTCTATGGCAAGTATACTATTTTTAAATGTACATCCTGTTATAGTTATACTGTCATCTGGTTTATATGGCATTGTGTTTCTCGGAAAGAAGGTGAAGTAAATGTCCATTCTATTTGAAATTTTCTTATCCTTCTTAAAGATTGGTGCCTTTAGCTTTGGTGGTGGCTACGCTATGCTTCCACTTATTGAAAGAGAGATTGTAACTAATCATAACTGGATTACTTTTAAAGAATTTATTGATATTATTGGTATATCACAGATGACCCCAGGACCTATAGCTATAAATTCAGCTACTTTCGTAGGTTTCAAAGTTTCTGGTGTATTAGGGAGTATTGCTGGAACTTTAGGTGTGGTTTCATTTTCATTTATATTAGTTTCAATAGCTAATCATTACATTTTAAAATTCAAAGAATCCCATATAATGAAGGCTGCTTTAGCAGGTATGAGACCTGCCTTAATTGGACTTATAATATCTGTATTCTTGTCCCTTGGAAGAGAGTCCTATAAAGACATTAAAAGTATAGTAATTGGAATTATAGTTTTCTCACTATTACTTATTAATAAGATTCATGCAATTTTAATAATAATAATTTCTGGAATATTAGGTATTATATTTTACGCTTTAATACCTATGTAAACATGGTTGAATAACTTCCTTCCATCATCACAACTTCCTGTTGTACCACATATTCTTATATGGTATAATATGTAAATACAAACAACAGCTAAAGTAGTTTTTATACTATTATTAATTATTAAATACCACGGCCCATAGAGTGCTCCAGCATAGTGAGCCACTTGAAGCTTTCCACCTTTGTTCTATTTATTTTTATGGAGCAAAGGTTTTTTATTTTTAATTAATATTATAAGTTGAGGTGATATTCATGTTCTTTAACAAAACTACAGAAGAAGTTTTAAAAGAATTAGACGTAAGTCCAATAACAGGACTTTCTCAAAAGGAAACAGAGCTAAAGAGAGAAAAATTCGGGCTAAATAAGTTAGTAGTTAAAAAGCCTAAACCCCTAATAGCAATGTTTGTTGCCCAATTAAACGATATTTTAATCTACATTTTACTTGTAGCTGCAGCGATTTCTACGCTTCTTGGTGAAACAAGTGATGCAATAATAATTGCTATTGTAATTATTATCAATGCTACAGTAGGAATTATTCAAGAGTCTAAAGCTGAAAAAGCTCTTGATGCTCTAAAGAAATTATCTACGCCTAGGGCTTTAGTTAAAAGAGAGGGCGAATTAAAAGAGATCCCCTCTGAAGAAGTGGTACCTGGAGATATTATTATTATTGATGCAGGAAGATATGTGCCCTGCGATTTAAGGCTACTTGAAGCTGCAAATTTAAAAATTGAAGAATCTGCCCTTACTGGAGAATCAGTACCTGTAGATAAAGATGCCTCTCTAGTTTTAACTAGTGAAAATACGCCTTTAGGCGATCAAAAGAATATGCTCTTCATGTCTACTTTAGCAACCTATGGCAGAGGTGTTGGCGTAGCTGTATCAACTGGAATGGATACACAAATAGGTAAAATCGCTAAAATATTAGATGAAAAAGTAGATAATGAGACCCCGCTTCAAAAGAAATTAGCTGAACTTGGTAAGTACCTTGGAATTGGTGCTGTATTAATATGTACACTTATGTTTATGGTTGGCCTTCTTCAAAAAAGAGATCTTCTTGAGATGTTACTTACTTCTATAAGTTTAGCTGTTGCGGCTATTCCTGAAGGGCTTCCAGCTATAGTAACTATAGTCCTTGCTATGGGCGTTCAGAGAATGATAAAGGAGAACGCTATTGTGAGAAAATTACCCGCTGTTGAAACTTTAGGTTCAGTAAATATAATATGTTCAGACAAGACAGGAACTTTAACTCAAAATAAAATGACTGTAACAAAATTCTATACAGGCGGTCATATGGAAAATATAGACAGTATGAATATTAGTGACAAAGAGCATAAGCTCTTACTTGAAAACCTTATTTTATGTAATGATGCTACTTGCTCTGAAAATTCAAAGACCGGTGACCCTACCGAAATTGCTCTATTAGAAGCTGGGGTAACCTATAGCATCTTTAAAGACGACCTGTCAAAAAAACACCAAAGAATTTCAGAAATTCCTTTTGATTCAAATAGAAAATTAATGACTACTATAAATAAATACGATAATGAGTATTATATAATGACAAAAGGGGCTATTGATAACCTTCTCAGTATATGCTCTAAAGCCTATATTAAAGGTAGCATGGTTGAAATCACAGCCAGCATAAAAGAAGAAATATTACAAGCCTCTTGCACTATGTCTAATAATGCTTTAAGAGTCCTAGGCGCAGCTTATAAAATTCTTCCCTCCTCCCATGTAGAGAGTGATTCTTTAGAGAGTGATTTAATATTCATTGGCCTAGTAGGTATGATAGATCCACCAAGACTAGAGGTTAAGGATTCTATTTCCCTATGCATGAAGTCGGGGATAAAAACTGTAATGATAACCGGGGACCATAAAAACACAGCTTTTGCTATAGCTAAGGAACTTGATATTACTAAAGATCCTTCTGCTGTTCTTTCTGGTACTGAGCTTGATAAAATGTCTGATGAGGAACTGCATAGCATAATTGATAATATACGAGTATTCGCAAGAGTCTCTCCAGAGCATAAAGTGAAAATTGTAAAAGCCCTTAAAGCCAAAGGAAACATTGTATCAATGACTGGTGACGGAGTAAATGATGCACCCTCTCTGAAAATGGCAGATATAGGTGTAGCCATGGGTATAACAGGTACTGATGTAGCTAAAGGTGCTGCTGACATGATATTAATAGATGATAACTTTTCAACTATTGTTGCAGCTATAAGAGAAGGAAGAAATATCTTTACAAATATCAAAAAAACTATAGTTTTTCTTCTTTCCTGTAATATAGGAGAAATTATAGCTCTGTTTCTTGCAATACTCCTAGGTTGGGCTACCCCACTTAGACCTATCCATATATTATGGGTTAACTTAATCACGGATACATTGCCAGCTTTAGCTTTAGGTGTAGATCCTGGAGATCCCGACGTGATGAAATATAAACCACGTAACCCTAAGGATAATTTATTTAAAGGCACAACCTTAAATTTACTTTCTAATGGAATGTTAATAGGTGTTTTAACCTTAATAGCATTTATAGTAGGTATAAAATATTATAGTGGAGCAACTACTTTATTCCCACTATACCCTAAAAACATTTCAGAAGATGCTTTAAGACATGCTCAAACTATGGCTTTCGTAGTACTTAGTGTTTCTCAACTAGTCCATTCTTTAAATATGAGAAATGAAAAAAAATCTATCTTCCAAATAGGTTTATTTTCAAACAAATATTTAATTGGAGCTATAGTTTTTGGTATACTGTTACAAAACTTTATAATAACAATACCAGCCCTCTCAAAAGTTTTTGGTGTTCATGCTTTAAGTTTAATAGATTGGGGTTTTGTTATTATTCTATCCTTGATGCCATTACTCTTTAATGAAACTGTAAAAATATTCAAACGTAGCTTTTCTACAGCGTAAAGCATTTTTAAATAATAAAAGTCTGATAGATTAATAGTCCATCAGACTTTTATTATTGAAACCTACCTAATTATTTTAGTCTAGTACCTTCATCATCTTGAACAATTAGATCATTTTTCATTAGTCCACCTAATGCTCTTTTAAAGGAGTTTTTACTAGTTTTAAAAACTTTCTTTATGTCATCTGGAGAACTCTTATCATTGTATGGCATAGAACCATTGCATTTTCTTAAATATTCTAATACTTGCTCTTGAACTTCATCTCTTTCTTCTAATCTAGGTTTTCTTGAGGTTACGTCCATTTTTCCATCTTCATAATATTTTTTTACTCTTACTTTTAATCTATCTCCAGGCATTACATTAGTATAATACTCATTTCTTAAAATAACGGCTCTGTAAGTATCTTCAATAGCTATCATTATGCTACCATTAGTTTGGAATCCGTATACTGTACCTTCTACTTCATCATCAATATTAAATGAATTTGTGTCATGTAAATACCTATCAATGAAGGTAGTTGCTGCTAATCTTCCTGTCTTGTCTAAGTATATATAAAAAAGATACTTCCTTCCTGTCTCTAATTTATAATTTTCCTCCTTAAAAGGAACTAATACATCTCTTTCTAGTCCGATTCCCACAAAACTTCCTATAGGAGTAATGTCAGCCACTTTAAGATAAGCTAAATCTCCCACCTTTGCAAGCGGTTTTTTCAAAGTTGCAATTAACCTATCACTTGTATCTCTATATACAAAGGCTTCAACTTCATCATCAATATTAAGTGCTCTGCCTAAGGTACTTTTCATAGGCAGTAATACATCATCACTAGTATTTCCTGTCTCCGCACCTAAATAGTACCCAAATTCTGCTCTTCTAACTACTTTTAAATTATTAAAATCTCCTATGTTTATCATTTATATCTCCTACCTTTTTTTAAACTTTTGACCAATCTATATATTTGTTAAGTTTGTCAACAAATTGCACCAAATATTTTTCTTCAAGTTCTGTAAATCTTCCTAGCTCTGGACTATCTAAATCCAAAACTCCATAAACCACATTGTCTTTTATTATAGGTAT
>CALJTN010000364.1 GCA_937976175.1 uncultured Clostridiaceae bacterium
AGAGATTAATTGAAAACAGATAACTACAGAAACATACTGTTCATGAGAAAACTTGGCATATAATTTTCTGTATTCATATATAATATAAAAAAACTAGGAGGAATTTATATGTTTTAAATAGAAAATAGCATTGGAAGTTTATATTTTTCAGAGTATGAAGTCAAAAGCATTAGATTAGGAGGTTAAAAAATGAATGTATTTTTCGAAGCAATAAACAAGTTTTTTGAATTTATAGTTCCCATTGCAGATTTTCTATGGGATTTCCCCACCAATTTTGATTGGTATGCTAACATCCCTATTTTAGGTAAATTCACCTTTGCAATTATCTTACTTGTAGGAACAGGAATTTATTTTACTATTAAAACTAGATTTATTCAAGTTACAGGGTTTAAAGACGGTCTTAAGATTCTTGTTAGAAGAAAGACATCGGACACTGGAATTACTCCACTAGCTTCATTTTTATTAAGTTCGGCTATGAGAGTTGGACCAGGTAATATTATGGGGGTTACCGGTGCAATATCTATTGGTGGACCGGGGGCATTATTCTGGATGTGGGTTTCAGCCTTCTTTGGAATGTCCACTGCTTTTGCTGAAGCGGTACTTGCGCAAATATTTAAAGAGAAAAAGGGAAATGAGTACGTAGGAGGACTTCCATTCTACGGACAAAAGATTTTGGGTGATAAACGGTGGGTAGGAGTTGTTCTGTCCTTAGTTTTCATAATGTATGCATTATTTTCTATCCCAGGACAAACCTTTCATTTATTTACAAGCTTTGGTTCAATAGCAGACACTATGGCTGGTACAACCTTTGGGCGTCAATCTACGGTTTATTATGCTATAGCTATAGTGGTAATAATCTCCGTTGCATTAACTGTGCTTGGAGGAATTAGAAGGGTTACTGCTGTTACGGATGTACTGGTACCTATAATGGCAGTTATTTATACAATTGTAATTCTTTTAATAATAATAGTTAACTTAAATGAAATTCCGTTCTTCTTTAGAGAAGTATTTGCTGGAGCCTTTAAACCTAATGCTTTATTTGGTGGAGCTTTTGGTGTGGCCTTAGCACAAGGAATTAAGCGAGGACTCATGTCTAATGAGGCTGGCCAAGGCACAGTTACAATGGCAGCAGCTGTAGCAGAAAACAAACACCCTGTAGAACAAGGTCTTGTACAATCTATAGGAGTTTTTCTTGATACCATGATAATATGTACTATGACTGGCTTTGTAGTTATTTTAGCTCATGTTTGGACAGGAGAGGCTGGAGTTGCATGGGAGACTATAAGAGCCTCTAAACTTACAGTTTACTTAGCCTCAATACAACACCTAGTGCCAGGCACTGCCTTAGACGGAGCAGTTAAAGTTATTGTTTCACTATGCTATGGAATGTTTGCATTTACCACTTTGGTAGGCTTAATATTATTTGCAGAAGTCTCTGGAAACCTAATATCTAGAGGTAAGAAATTTATCATGGGCATACGTGTAGTTGGTGCATTATTCTTTGTTCCATTTGGAGTACTAACAGTACTTGCAGGTTTAGAACTTGGGAACCTATGGTATATATCTGACTTTGTAAATATCATGGTAGTCTATGTAAATGTACCCATTATATTAGTCGGTTCTGGACTTGTAATCAAAGCATTAAGAAATTATAATGAATCCAAGGAAGCTAAGTTTAAATCAAAGTCTATTGGTGTTAACAGCGACATTTGGAAATAGAAAATTGGTGCCACCCAGGTGGCAAGTGGCATCTTGCCCAAGCTAGGTGGTGAACAAAGCTAGAATACACAAAATAGAGATTGAGTTATTTTAAAAAGTCTATGTTGAATTAAGAAGATGATTTCTGTATTGAACAGGAATCATCTTTTATAAGGAAAGAGAGGATTTTGGTATGGATATAGAGGAATTTTGCGAACGGTATTCAATAGATAGGCTAGGTACAAATTCCTTAAAGTGGGATGCTCTTGATAAGCGTTATGGGGATAAGGATTTGATTGCTATGTGGGTTGCTGACATGGAATTTAAAACTCCTGAGGTTGTAGTGGATGCAATGAAGAAAAGAATCGAGCATGGCATATTTGGATACTCTTATGTGCCAGACTCCTACTATGAGTCCTTCATTACATGGCAAAGGAAGGAACATAACTACACGGTAAATAAAGAATGGATTCGTTTTTCAAGCGGTGTTGTTGTTTCTTTATACTGGTTTGTTAATGCTTTTACAAAGCCGGGGGACTCGGTAATTATTTTTACACCAGTGTATTATCCTTTTCATAATGCGGTGAAGGATAATGGAAGAACATTGATTACCTCAGAGTTAATTAATACTAGTGGAGTTTATACTATTGATTTTGAGAATTTCGAGAAAAAAATAATTGCAAATCATGTTAAATTATTTATTAAGTGTTCTCCTCATAATCCAGTTGGTAGAGTATGGACAGAAGAAGAACTGGATAAAGTTTTATCTATATGTAAAAGACATGATGTGCTTGTTGTTTCAGATGAAATTCATCAAGATATTATAATTGGAGAAAACAAACAAATTCCAGCAGCCATTGTAAGTGGCGGAGAGTATGCAGATAACTTAATAACAGTTACAGCACCCTCAAAGACGTTTAATCTAGCTGGGTTATTAAATTGCAATATAATCATATCTAATGAAGAAATAAGGGCCAAATATGATGCTTATGTAAAAACTGTTAATCTAACAGAAGTAAATATTATGGGTCTAACTGCAGCAGAAGCTGCTTATAATCATGGAAAGGAATGGTTAGATTCTCTACTAGAGGTGATACGACATAATTATAATCACGTTAAAAATAGATTAAATAAGGAAGCACCAAAAATAATTATTACTCCGCTAGAAGGAACTTATCTTGCTTGGCTAGATTTACGAGGATATATAGATACTAATGATACAAAAGCCTTTATACAGGACAAGTGCAGACTTGCTGTAGATTTTGGAGAATGGTTTAGCGAGGATTGTAAGGGTTTTGTTAGGCTTAATCTGGCTATTAGTCCAAAGTATGTTGAAAAAGCAGTAGACAATATCATAAAAAATATCAATGCTTTGTAAGATTGGATATTCCGAAGAAAGAGGGGGAAAAAGTTATGATTAAAATACCAGAAAGAATTAAACTGGCAAATCTTCCAACTAAAATTGAAAAACTTGATAGGTTGTCAAAACTCATGGGAGGACCTGATATTTATATAAAAAGAGATGATTATACTGGCACTGAGATTTCAGGAAATAAAGTAAGAAAACTTGAATTTTCAATCAAGGAAGCCCTAGATATGGGATGTGACTTTTTAATAACCTGTGGCGGCATTCAATCAAATCATGCAAGGGCCACAGTAGCTGCAGCAGTTAAAATGGGAATGAAAGCAGGTCTTGTTTTGCGAGGGAAGGAAGACGCTGAGATAGATGGTAATCTATTTATAAACAAACTTTTAGGCGCTGATATAAGATTCGTTACACCAGAAGACTATAAAAATAGAAGAATAGAAATAATGGAAGAGTTAAAAAAAGAAATGGAACTTAAGGGCTTTAAACCATATATTATACCTGAGGGAGCTTCAAATGGAATAGGGAGTTTTGGATATCTTAATGCTATGGAAGA
>CALJTN010000365.1 GCA_937976175.1 uncultured Clostridiaceae bacterium
ACTAATCATACTTCATATATAATTATATTATCTACTGATTTTCCTTTTTAAAGCTGCTATTAAAGGTACTGCCAAAACAATGCCACCTACTACTTGAAGAATGTTAGTAGGTATATCCTTTAAAGCAACAATTAATGCTTGATTAAGTGCGAATTCTTTAGAAATAAATGTTAGTATAATAGCTCCCCCTAAATAATATGCCGCAATCATCCAAATTCCTGACACAACAAAGGCAAACATGTTATTTAAAGAATTGTTTCCATTATAATTCTTTCTATAGGCAATGGTTCCAGCAATATATCCCATTACACCTTTTATAACAAAAGTAAAAGGCGCCCATAGGGTATATCCGTTTACTAAATCAAATATACACATACCAACAGCAGATGCTGCTGCTGATTTTTTTCTTCCAAATAATATAGCTGATAAAAAAATCATACTATCTCCTAGGTGAAGTACTCCCATAAAAGTTGGTAAATGTATAACCTGAGTAGCTATAAAAGTAAGAGCAGCCATTAGGCTAATTTGTACTATGTCATTAGTTTTAATTGATGATACTTTGTTTTCCATATTTATCCCCCTAATATTTAATTTTTTATATGTAATAAGCGTCCCTCTAATACCATTATATATAATATCTACTTTTTTTCAAATGTATGCATACACTTTTACTATATAATCTTATATACATTTTGTATATACATTACTAAAGTAATACATACTATATTTATACAGTTTAGAGAATGCACACTATTAAGCCTATATTTAGACCCCTAAGGGAGCTTAAATTGATATTTTAATAAATGGAGGTAACCTATGACCTTTCTACGTTGGCTCGGTGGATTTGTAGTATTATTTTGGTTAATTGGCATACTGCTTAGCATAGGTGGAAACTTAATAAATATACTATTAATAGTTGCCACAATTGTATTTGTAGTTGATGCTATAGCTAGTAGAAGAAAAACCATGTAAAAGTCCCATTAAATTCAGAAAAATCCCTTGAATTTATTTCAAGAGATTTTTCTTTTATTTCTTAGCTAATGCTCTATTAGTCGTTATTTTTACCCACATCTGATAAAATAAGGCCTTTATTATGATCTAGCGCCCAACTAATACCCCAGTCACTTTGGAATACTAAGAGGTCTCTATCTTTAAAGTCTTTAACTATTCTAGTATCACTAGTCAAGTTAAGTTTTTCTACTTCTATATCACTGTTTTCAATCCATCTTATCTGCTTAAATGACAATCTATCCATCTTAATATCTACACTATATTCGTTTTTAAGTCTAAATTCTAATACTTCAAACTGAAGCACACCTACAACCCCAACTATAATTTGTTCAACCCCTATGTGAAGTTCCTTAAATACTTGGATTGCACCTTCTTGAGCTATTTGTGTTACACCCTTTATAAACTGCTTTCGCTTCATAGTATCAACAGTTCTCACTCTTGCAAAATGCTCTGGTGCAAAAGTTGGTATTCCTTCGAACTTAAATTTATTTGAAGAAGCACATAAAGTATCTCCTATGCTAAATATACCTGGATCAAACACACCAATAATATCCCCTGCATAAGCAGTATCCACTATTTCTCTATCTTGTGCTAAAAACTGTTGTGGCTGAGCTAATTTCATTTTATTACCACCTTGTACGTGGTAAACATCCATGCCCTTCTCAAATGCTCCAGAACAAATTCTCATAAACGCAATTCTATCTCTGTGTGCTTTATTCATATTAGCCTGGATTTTAAATACAAAGGCAGTAAAGTCTTTACTGAAAACATCTATTTTTCCTATGTTTGAGTTTCTTGATAAGGGTGATGAAGTTAATTGTAAAAAGTTATCTAAAAAGGGTTCAACACCAAAGTTAGTTAAAGCACTTCCAAAAAATACTGGTGTAAGCTGTCCAGAAGCTACTTTCTCTAAATCAAATTCATCTCCTGCTACATCTAAAAGCTCTATATCCTCTATAAGCTTTGCATATAGTACATCACCAATAAATTCAATTGCCTTTTCACTATCAATACTAATCTTTGTTTCCTTCGCTTCTATTTGACCATGCTTTGCATCAGCAAAAACGATTATTTCCTTTGTGCGTCTATCATAAACTCCTTTAAAATCAACTCCACAACCTATAGGCCAGTTTACTGGATAAGACTTAATCCCAAGTTCATTTTCTATCTCTTCCATAAGTTCAAAGGTATCTCTAGTTTCTCTGTCCATCTTGTTAACAAAGGTAAAAATAGGTATCTCTCTAATGCTACATACATGGAATAGCTTTCTTGTTTGTTCCTCTATTCCCTTTGCACCATCAATAACCATTACCGCACTATCTGCTGCCATAAGGGTTCTGTATGTATCTTCACTAAAGTCTTGATGCCCTGGAGTATCAAGAATATTAATACAAAAATCATTGTAATTAAATTGCATAACTGAAGAAGTAACAGAAATACCTCTTTGTTTTTCTATTTCCATCCAGTCAGAAACTGCATGTTTAGAAGCCTTTCTAGCCTTAACAGAACCTGCCAGCCTTATTGCTCCTCCATATAATAATAACTTTTCTGTAAGTGTAGTTTTACCAGCATCCGGGTGGGATATTATGGCAAAGGTTCTTCTCTTTTGAATCTCTTTTATGTAATCCAGCAAGGTTATCGCACTCCTTTTTTTAATTTTCTTGATATGTACTATCAATATATATTCCTAAGACCACAGTCTGCAGCCCTAGTAATTCTAAAATTTTAGTTTCTAAGTTCTCTACCTATTGATTTTAGCTTTTATGAACATTTCTGTCAACTAAGCTTGTACAGTATAAATAGTATTAACTTTATCCTATGTACCTTACAAAAGAGCTTGAAACCGTAAATTCCATTAATAAATTCTAATCTTTTGTAACTTTAATTTCATCCTTTATGTTTAAAAATTTCACTCCGTTAGTAAATTGCAAACTCCGCAGCCAAATAGTGTGTATCATAATCCCCTGAACCTCTAAAATCCAATATATCTTTCACTATGCGATATTCCCCGATGTCCAAACTTCCATAGAGCCAGTTCCAATCAACTACCATTTCACTAACACCTTTAGAAGGCAAATTATAACCAATATCATTAAATCCGTAATTGCCTATAGTAACAGGAACCTGATGCCATTTTCCACTAATTTTCTTTTCCAACCAAAAATAGTCGCCATAGATGCATTGACTGTTAGAATTATTCTCAAAAGCCACTGTCAATTTGGTAGAGGATTCGGTTCCTTTTTTTACAATCATAGTAACACCCTCAAAGTTATTGACTGTTTCATATGGTGTAGGTTTCCAGTCAGTTTTATTAGCAGATTCACTTAAAACAGTTTCTGTTAAGGTGCTCTCTATCACTACTGCTGAAGTGTTGTTATTATACCTGTTGCATCCTGCCAAGAGAGTCAAACATATAGCTATACAAGCAATGAAAATTTTATTAGTTTTCAAATTATTCACCCCTTTATTATATAAGACGTTCAGAATTTGATAATAGTTCCATTACTATCTGATATAAGTTTAAAATAACATTACCCACTACGGTTTCATGAAAAGCTTATTTTGTGATTTATTTACGCCTAGTGCTGATTTTTAACACAAGAAAAAACTGTACTATTAAGTACAGCTTTAATTGCGGAACATAAGAAAACTACAACTTTAGTATATCAGGTCAATCAATATTTCATCAAATCTATTTGCTAATTCTAAATACTTATCGCTCCAACCACTATCAATTGATGTTTCCTGGAATACACCAGTAGGAGCAAATAAGATTTTTAGTTTTTCAATTACAGATTTATCTTTTTGTTTTAATTGTTCAATACAAGAATCTAAGTCTTTTATTACTTCTTCAGCAGTATTGTATCTTGACCAAGTTACATCAGTATTGGGCGAATCTATTATTTCCTTAACTTCTTTCATAATTTTTATCAATTCATCATATTTGCCTATCAAGGTAAATCCTCCTTTGAAGGTTGTATCATCCAATTAATATTATTACGCCATATTTTACTGAAGCGTATATATCGTAAAACATATATAGATACGTTTTAAAAGAAAATTGTTCATTATT
>CALJTN010000366.1 GCA_937976175.1 uncultured Clostridiaceae bacterium
GCTTTAGAGGCTTAATTTCCCTAAGGGTCTTAATGAGCTAAATCGGCTTAATATTCTAATGGAGTTTTAATATTGAAAAAACCATAATTTTGTTAGAGTAGATACAAAAATTCATGGCAAGGAAGTTTTTAGGATGCACAATTAGTTAAGCTATTGTGCATTTTTTTTATGCTTATATCTCTAAAAACAGCCCTAAATGTGTTATAATAAAAGAAAGAAGCTGTATTAGTACAAGGAAATAAAAAAGCTTCTATTTTATAGAAATTTATTAAATTTGTAGTGTGTAAATGGGTTTTAAAAATGAATTAATTACCATTAGCAGACATATTTGTAATAATAGATATTGTTAATTTTTGTATAGGAGGTTTTTTAATGAGATTTGTTATATTGACAGGATTATCAGGTGCTGGGAAAACACAAACTGTACAAAATCTTGAGGATTTAGGATTTTTTTGTGTAGATAATTTACCACCTACATTAATTCCTAAATTTGCGGAGGCGTGCTATCAAGCTAAGGGAAAGATAGATAAAATTGCACTGGTTATAGATATTAGAGGTGGAAAGTTTTTTGATGATTTATTCGAAAGTTTAACTTATTTAAAGGGAGAGGGATATAAGTACGAAATCCTATTCCTAGAAGCATCAGATGAAGTGCTTATTAAAAGGTATAAAGAGTCAAGACGAAAACATCCGTTAGCACCAGAGGGAAGAGTTTTAAATGGAATTGCCACAGAGAGGCGAAAGCTTAAGGATGTACGTGAACGTGCAGACCATATAATTAATACTACTAAGCTATCTCCAAGAGAACTTAGAGAAGAAATAATCAATATTTATGGTGAGGAAGGTCAAATAGAAACTCAGCTTATGATAACTGTACTTTCTTTTGGATTTAAATATGGAATACCTGTGGATTCAGATTTAGTATTTGATGTTAGGTTTTTGCCAAATCCATATTACATTCCGGAACTTAAGCAGTATTCAGGTAATGAAAAACCTGTTAGGGATTATGTGTTAGATTTTGAAGGAACTAAGGTATTTATAGATAAGCTTCAAGATATGTTACAGTATCTCATTCCAAATTATAAAAAAGAAGGAAAAAGACAACTTATAGTTTCTATAGGATGCACAGGGGGAAGACACAGATCTGTAGCTATAGCCAATAGAATTCATGAAATATTAGAGCATAATGGGCATAATGTTAATATAGATCACAGGGATATAAATGAAGATGTAAATAGAGGTGACGGCAAGCTATGATGCCCACTCGCTGGCTGAAGCCTGGCATTAATATGAAGAGGTGGATTGTCCAAGTTATTAAATCCCTTAGTAGGCTAATAAACACAGGAAGTTTAGACTCAGCTATAAACTCAAAAAACTTGGGGAATTTAATCTACGAAAAAAGGGTGCAAATAAAGGGTCCGAAGATTGTAGTAATCGGAGGAGGAACTGGTCTATCAACTATGCTTCGAGGGTTAAAGGCATATACTGATAATATAACTGCAATAGTTACTGTAGCAGATGATGGTGGGGGATCGGGGGTTTTAAGAGAAGATTTAGGCATTCTTCCCCCAGGAGATATTAGAAACTGCATTTTAGCCTTAGCAGATACGGAGCCTCTAATGGAGGAATTATTGCAGTATAGATTTAAGGATGGAAGGTTAAAGGATCAAAGCTTTGGCAATTTATTTTTAGCAGCAATGGATGGAATTTCAAATAATTTTGAGGAAGCCGTGCAAAAAATGAGCTCGGTGCTAGCTGTAACGGGAAAGGTTATACCAGTTACTTTAGATAATATGGTTTTAAAGGCAAAACTTAAAAATGGAACAATAGTTGATGGTGAATCCAACATACCGAAAGTTGCACTAGAGCAGCACAGTGCTATTGATGAGGTTTTTATAGAGCCTAAGGATGCTAAGGCAATTAAGGAAGCGCTAACTTCAATAGAGGAGGCAGATGCTATAATAATGGGACCTGGTAGTCTCTATACTAGCATTATCCCCAATCTATTAGTAGGGGAAATAAGAGATGCATTAGTGAAAACAAAAGCCCTAAGAATCCATGTGTCAAATATCATGACTCAACCAGGGGAAAGTGATAACTACTCTGTGAAGGATCATATAGATGCTATTAATAAACATGCTAAATGCAAGGTTGTTGACTATGTTGTAGTAAATATAGGCAAGATAAGTAGTGAGCTAGAAGAAAAGTATCTTAAAGATAGCTCAAATATAGTTAATATAAACGAAGAGGAAGTTACAAAGCTTGGTATAGGTGTAATTAAGAGCGACTTTGTTAAAGTTAAAAAAGGGTATGTAAGACATGACACAGACAAGCTTGCAGCGGTTTTAGTAGAAACAATTATGGAGAAAAAATTATTTTATGACAAAAAGAAAATAGTAGAGTACTTTTACTTGTCGCAAAGACTTAAAGAAAATAAACATAATAAGGAGTAGAATAATGTCATTTTCGTCTAAGGTTAAAAATGAAATTTGTAGGTTTACAGAAATGAGTAAGAAAGAAGCTATAGCTGAACTTGCGGCTATAATGAAAGTTAGTGGAACTATTGGACTCGGTTCCAATAAACACATAAATTTTCAAATAACCACTGAAAATCCTGCCATAGCAAGACTTATATTTAAATTATTAAAGGAACATTTCGCTATTCATGCTAGGTTACTAGTTAAGAGAAGTAATTCCCTTAAGAAGAACAATGTTTACGTGGTTATAATTACAGAGGAAATGGGTGTTAAAGAGTTTTTAGTGCAAGTAGCGGTACTAGAGGACGAGAACTTTTTTTCTATAGATTATACTATACCAGATAGGTTAATTGATGCTGAGGAGTGTAAACGTAAATATATAAGAGGTGCTTTTTTAGGTGGTGGAAGCATTAGTAATCCAGAGAAAAACTACCATGTAGAGTTTGTTACCCATGATAGTGGCTATGCTGAGGAACTATGCGCCCTTATTAATAGCTATGGATTACTCTCAAAAATAATACAAAGAAAAAGCAGTTACGTGATTTATATTAAAGAGGGCGAGCAAATTGTTGACCTCCTTAATATAATTGGTGCTCATAGCTCATTATTATTTCTAGAAAATGTAAGGATAATGAAGGAAATGAGGAATAATGTAAATAGACTGGTTAATTGCGAAACTGCAAATCTTAGTAAGACAGTAAACGCATCAGTTAGGCAAGTAGAAAGTATTAGGTTAATACAAAAGGAAATAGGGTTTCAAAGGCTTCCTAAGAATCTAAGGGAAATTGCAGAGCTTAGGCTAGAGTACCCGGATGAATCTTTAAAGGAATTAGGGGCTATACTTGAGCCACCAGTAGGTAAGTCTGGGGTTAACCATAGACTGCGTAGAATAGAGAAGATTGCTGAAGAATTAAGGAAAGAAGGAAGGTAAATATCTAATGTCAAAGCATGAAGAGATTATTAATTATATTCTTTCACTTGAGATTGGAACTAAAATATCAGTAAGGGGCATTAGCTCCGAACTAGGCCTCAGTGATGGTACAGCATACAGGGCTATAAAAGAAGCAGAAAACATGGGCATTGTTAATACTGTACCGAGAGTTGGAACTGTAAGAGTAGAGAAGGTAGATAAAAAAAATATTGAAAACTTAACTTATGCTGAGGTTGTAAGAATTCTTGATGCCACCATTTTAGGTGGAAAAGAAGGAATAAATAGAAGTCTAAATAAGTTTATAATAGGAGCAATGACTGTTGAAACTATAACTAAATATATAAGCCCGGGGCACTTGCTCATTGTTGGAAATCGGGAAGCAGCTCAGCAGCTTGCCCTGGAAAATGAAGCCGCAGTATTAATTACTGGAGGCTTTGATTGCAGTGAGAAAATCAAGGCCTTGGCAAATGAGAAAGGTCTTCCCGTATTATCTTCTTCTTATGATACCTTTACTGTAGCAAGTATGATAAATAAGGCTATTTATGAAAGTATGGTTAAAAAGGAAATAATTTTAGTTGAAGATGTTATGGAGATTAACGCTAAGTATTTGATGGGCACTGACACTGTTGCTACTTGGAGAAAACTAATGGCGGAAACTAACCATGAGAGATATCCCGTGGTAGATGAGGATATGAAGCTTATTGGTATAGTTACCTTAAGAGACCTGCATGGACATGAAGACGAAAATGAACAAATACATAGAATTATGAGCAAGAACCCTGTAAGTGTAACACCTAAAACCACTGTAGCCTATGCTGCTCATACTATGGGCTGGGATGGCATCAAGCTTTGCCCTGTGGTTAATAAGAAAAAACTAGTAGGAGTTCTAAGTATAGAGGATGTTATAAAAGCAATGCAGTTTGCACTAAGGCAGCCTCAAGTAGGAGAAACTATAGAAGATCTTATATTAAAGAATTTCAAGTATGAACTTGAAGGGGAGAGGCTTCACTTTAATGGTGAAATTATTCCTCAAATGCTAGACCCGGTGGGCACTGCTTCTTGGAGTTCTATGAATATGCTGCTATCAACTATGGGGGTAATGGCTTTAAGGCAAAATAACAATATTAATATTTCGGTAGATAGTATTATGGCATATTTTATGAAACCTGTACAAATGGGTAGTATCATAGATATATATACAGAAGTTGTGGATAGAGGAAGAAACTTTTCTAAGGTGGAAATTAGTATGTATAATATAAATAAGGAACCTGTGGCAAAAGCTATGATTTCTGCAAAAGTATTTAGTAAATAAGGGGTGTTTTAATGTTTACACACATAGTATTTTTCAAGTTAAAGGATATTGAAAAGGTAAATGAGGCTAGAGATATTTTACTTAGTATGGAGGGAAAGATACCACAACTTAAGGGACTTGAGGTAGGAGTGGATGTGTTACATACTGAGCGTTCTTATGACTTGGCACTAGTTACTAGGTTTGATTCTTTAGAGGATATGAATACATATCAAGTACATGAGTATCATGTAAATGAAGTACTAAAATATTTAAAACCAATGATAGAGAGTTCTAAAGCAGT
Source organism: uncultured Clostridiaceae bacterium (assembly GCA_937976175.1). GTDB lineage: Bacteria > Bacillota > Clostridia > Clostridiales > Clostridiaceae > Clostridium_AD. Next base: position 5,001 of record CALJTN010000366.1, read on the forward strand.
GGACTTCTGCAGTTGAGAGTTGAGAGGTGACAGTTGAGAGTTGAGAGTTGGGGATGGGCGTGTGATGATTGTGGACTAATTAATAATTCATTGTGGATTATTTTATTTTTTCGCTAGAAAAAATTTCATTCACTCTCAACTCTCAATTTTCAATTGTCAACTAAATTGCGAAGCAATTTTATGGTTTGAGAGGATGTGAAAAAATGTGAACCAAGAACTAGAGATAAAAGAGAAAGAAGACCTAGGAAGTTTTGTGCATCTTCATGTGCATACAGAGTACAGTCTCCTAGACGGTTCGGGAAAGATAAAGGAGCTTATTGCT